>JACZTA010000117.1 GCA_022573915.1 Bacteroidota bacterium
ATGACTTCGGCACTTACGTCTCCAGCCAGAATACTGCAGATGTCTTTATAATGATTTTTAATTTTTTCATCGCCCGAAATCCCTTCCTTGTCCATTAATGATGGATTGGTCGTCACACCATCCAGTATTCCCAAACTATGTACCTCCCTAATTTCCTTCAAACTGGCAGTATCGATAAAGATCTTCATGTTGTTAAATTCAAATTTTTGATACCCGGCAAATGTAAGGTTATAAATTGAATTTATTGATAGAGGGAGTCGCTAAAAACTCCTTGTAACAAAAATTAAATAATCTACAGGTTATAAACTTCCAAATTAAAAGATGGAGTGAACATTTAAGTTTTTATATTTACTTGGAATAATCTTCAAAACCAAAAACAATCATTCATGAAATTTATAAAAGATTTTAAAGAGTTTGCAATCAAAGGAAATATGTTTGACATGGCGATCGGTATCATAATCGGGGCTTCCTTTGGAAAGCTTGTGAACTCACTGGTTAAGGACATCATCATGCCTCCTATTGGATTTGTGATAGGAAGGGTAAATTTTGAAAATCTGAGTTTCGTCTTACAAGCTGAACTTAAAGATGAGAATGGAATCGTGACCAGTGAGCTGGTCGCGCTCAATTACGGTAGCTTTATTCAGCACATAATTGATTTCATGATCATTGCCATAACTATATTTGTGGTGATCAAGGTTTTCAATACATTAAAACGGAAATCCGAGGATGAAAACGAAAGCTCTGTACCTACTCCAAAGGATATTCAGCTTCTTGCAGAAATAAGAGATATCTTAAAGGAAAAAAAATCAGAATAATAAAATGATAATCAAAGCAATTAGCGCGTTTAGCGTTGACAAGACGCTGGAGAGATTGATTCAATTAATTGAACAAAAGGGACTGCAGGTCTTCACGACAATAGATCATCAGCAGGGAGCACTCGATGCAGGGTTGATATTACGCCCGACCACTGTTTTGATATTTGGCAATCCAAAAATAGGCACGGCGTTGATTCAAAATAAGCAAAGCATCGCGTTAGATCTACCAATGAAGATACTGGTTGGTGAAGATTCTACAGGAGAACCCTGGTGAGTTATTTCGATATGGAATCGATAGCGGAAAAGCATGAGCTCGTTGAACTAAAGGAAATTATTCAAAAGATAAATACCGTGATGGATTCGATCGTTCAGGAGGCAATCGGCGATTAGAATACTACGACTTTGTAAGTCCTGCGAAATGATGCGTTGTCATCCGAGCTAAGAATTACTAAGTAAACCCCCGAAAGAACAGGTTCGAGATCTACATTAAACTTTTCAAAACGAATGTTCTCCCCTGCCTTCGTCAAAACAGAGGTTGGCATAACAATCTTCCCTACAAGATCATACACGTTTACGAAAATGGAAGAAACGTTGGGGAGGACCTGCCAGTCTACTTCCATTTTTAATCGGGAACTGATGGGATTACCCAAGACCTTTATGATCTCAACCCCCGGGCCGGGATAATCGGCTACAAAAGAGTTGATCGCAGAGTAAAATCCCACAGTTGAATCAGCGTACACTGCTCTTATGATCCAGTAATAATCGACATTTTCTTTAAGATCAAGTTCAACAGCAAACGTGTCCGTTACTATGTTTTGACGTGTGTCTCCCGCACATCCCTGCGTACACTGCTGATTATCTGTAAGCACATATTCATAAGCTATTGCCCCATCAGCAGAAGACCATACGATTACAAATGAATTCGTGACCGATCCGGGAATACCGATCGCACTGTCCGGCGGTAAAAGGGGAACTTGTGCATGCGTAAATGTGCACAGCCAAATGAGTGATATGGTCAATAAGTTTTTATAAAAAAAAGACATGATGTCAATCTTTCTTCCTCAACGGTAACCTGATAAAAAATGTTGTACCTACATTAACCTCAGATTCAAACCAAATCGTTCCATTAGCATTCTCAATAATATTTCGTGCCATCGCTAAACCAAGTCCCATTCCCGAACTTTTCGTGGTAAAATTTGGCTCAAATACCCTGGTACTTATTGCTTCAGAAATGCCAGCCCCATTATCAGAAATGGACACGATAACATCATCGTCTTTCGTTTTCAAGGAAACCTTGATCACACCATCGCGGTTCTCCTGAATTGACTGAAGCGAATTTTGGATTAGATTGGTAAACACTCGTGATATCTGATTCTTGTCCGAAAATACCTCCGGTTCCGTTCCCGCTTCATCAATGAAACTGACCTCCACACCTCCGCTTTCCTGATACAGATCAACAGCTTTTTTCAAGATCATGCCAATGTTAAACACTTCATTGTCGGCTTTGGGCATCTTGGCAAAATCAGAAAACGCCGACGCGATATGGGAAAGGTTGTCGATTTGTTCCACTAATGTGGCACTCACTTTATCAACCAATTTATCCAAGTCGGGCCTGTTTGACTTAAAAGCACGTTGCAGTTGTTGGATTGAAAGTTTCATTGGCGTGAGTGGATTTTTTATTTCATGAGCAACTTGCTTTGCCATTTCACGCCAGGCACTTTCCCGCTCCGATCGAGCCAATTTTTTCGTACTCTCATCCAGTGCCTTAAGCATTTTATTATATTCGTTCACCAATAGTCCGAATTCATCCTTCCTGCTCCATTCTATAGGTTCGTTGGTGGTTCCTATATTAGTCTTTTTAATTTTTTCAATGATCAAGGTTATGCTTGAGGTGATTGGATAAGCAAGAAAAAGTGCTAAGAAACTACCCAGTACAAACAACAGTCCGTAAATATTTATCAAATTGACCATCAACGAAGAAATTTCGCTCTGAAGATCCTTTTCTTTTGCATAATAAGGCAAGTTCACAATGGCGAAGACAGTTCCTTTTTTATCCAATACGGGTACATACGCTGCGAGATACTCCAGTTTGCCGATCTTCTCATTATGTATAAACTTGGTTTTATTGGCGTTATTGATCTCTATGAATGCGGTAGGATTGATCTTGCGGGATGAGAGTCCCTTGCTAAATATATCAGGTTGAGAGGAAGCAATAAGTTGTCCATGGAGATCATAAATATTCAAGTCTATTGAATGTATGTCCGACAGCTTCAAAACCACGCTGGAAGTATTATCGGTTGTAAGACCTGTCTGGGTGAGTGGACTGATCTCGTATTTCAAGGCGGAGGTTACCTGGTTTACTTTTCTTGCCAGTCTTTCTGTATTATATTTATTGTATTCAGTTGTGAAATTAATGAAGGTACCCCACCCGACAACTACGAAAGACAACAGTATTAACCCAATCATTGCAATTTGAGTACGCGTACGAAACATGATCAGGTACCCATGAGATAGTTTTATATTAAACAACCGGGAAGCAATATTAGCTGCCAAATAATTAAGGAAGATCCCCAGCAGAAACAATATCAAGACAAAGCAAAATAAATAGGAGACTACAGTAATAAAACCTAAGAAACCACTTTGGGTAACTTTAGAGATCACAACAATTTTTTGATCGTCTTTTTTATAGATCAAATTAACTGCATCCGGTTCTTGTACAAGAAGAAAATCACCGTGCAGCTCGGTGTCATAAGGCAGCGCATAACTAAAGGCATACCGGCCCTTTGATTCAACCAGGAAGTTATCCTTGTAGATCGCGTAAGAATAATCCTCGATTTGAGGATGCGTTTTTACCTTCTCATCCAACAATAACTCCGGATATACATTGTGCTTGTGCAGGATTTTTTGCACCAAATTAATTTTAATCCTACCCAACTCCCTTGTAGAAAAAAATATCGGGATAGTTAATTCGTACCCGGAATGATCGGCTTTAGACGTGACAACCTTGTAGAGGCCTTTTTCAATCAGACTTTTCGTTGTATCTGCTCTGATCGCTACCTGATATTCCGGGATATTACCGATAGTCTCATTGATCAGGTTACCTGAGGTGTATAAAAGATTGATCGAAACATCATACTTATTCAAATAACCGCTGAAATATAATTGTTGGATTCGTTCAATAAAGTGCTTCCTTGGAATCAACGGGTTGATCATATAATTCTGAATAAACTTATCATTTGCGATTTTTTCTTGTACTGAAGGAAGTATAAATTCAGCGATTGGATCAGAATCTTCAGCCAGATGCTTGGCTAATGTCTTACGAGTCTGGAGTTCGCTGATCTTATTAGATGAATCAAGCAACAACGAGGTAAAGATGGAAAAGTAAAGGATCAATCCGATAATGGTAATAAAACCGGAGTTCAACGATGCAAACCGGATCAGGTAGATGATGAAAAGACCTGTCCAGATCAGGACCAGCCAATCGGGCTTAGGTAAGAACCTTATTCCTCCTAACAATACGCTTAACAGGACATAGACGGTTGTTGCCGCCAGGGCAATCGTTAATAGCTCAGGCCAATAAATTTTTAGTTGCCTGATCCAGTTAAATAACTTTTCTGCTATCATGTAATAACTGATCAGCAATATGCCAATTATGAAAATTCCAATGAAAGAATATACATTCAGACTGAAGAAATTGTGGATATTAAATGGAATATGCGAGTTTAAAACCAAACCCTTGATGATCTCTGCGAGGTTAACAGCAGTATGAAAAACTAACAAAATGGAAATAAAAATTATTACCCAGGCTACTTTCTTATCACCGCCAAATGGTATTTTCAAAAACTTTTTACTATTAATGGAAAAGAAGAATATCCACCAAAAGATGATCACGGAATTCATCAGAAGATCCCCCAAAGAGTGTAGCCAATTAGAAGAAGCATATAACTTAGGATCGAACATTAATGTTGAGTAGAGTGCATCCGGAAAGTGATTCTTTGCCATCAGGTACCTCATGAGCACCACTAATCCAACCCAAATCGTAAATCCGG
Organism: Bacteroidota bacterium; assembly: GCA_022573915.1. GTDB lineage: Bacteria > Bacteroidota > Bacteroidia > Chitinophagales > JACZTA01 > JACZTA01. Next base: position 4,865 of record JACZTA010000117.1, read on the forward strand.
CCCAACCCCATCCTCGATCAAGGAGCACCCCTACCTGAAAGTGAAGAAATGCGAACAAGAATAAAAAAGTGAGTATGTACCCAATAATAGCGAGCAACTCAAATCGATTGGAACGTACCGGAACCGAGTCAGTCTTTACCGAGCATAGGTATTCTCCATTTTCACCCTTTATATCATATTCGCTCTCACCCTCAATTACGGTGATATTCAATTCCTGCGGAATATCATAGATCTCATCTAATCCCGTTATAAGAAACTTGTTCTTTATCGGATAACCCTTACTTATTGGGATAAGTCCGATCACAGTAAAGTTTCCTTGGGCGTCTGAATCCTTAATAACATGATTGGAATCACCTGAAGCTTCACCGGACCTTCCATTACTCGCCAGTAAGCCTGCGAAGAGATGATTTCGCCTTAGCAATTTATAGTATCCATTGCTCAAATAGACTACATTAGAAGAATCATCAGGAAGTTGAGCCAAACTCTTAGGCATGACCCTGTTGTTGTTCCAATAAATGAGTGAATCCCCATCGTATACCAGAATGGTAAAAGGGTAATCTGAACTCTCAATATTCTTTCTTAAACCGGATTGCTGTACAGCTATACCGGAAACGAGCATGGAATCCGAAAGGTATCTATCCAGGGTTTGATGAAATTCTCTGAGTTTGCTTTCAATCTCGTGTTGATATTTTGAGAGAAACCGTTCCTCATTAGGCTTGATCCTATCAAGAGACAAAGAAATGAGAAGGGCTGAGACAGCACAAACAAGTAGAACCCAATTCTTGAATTGGTGTGTTCGAAGCAAAAGGACTTATTTTAATAATTTCGTACGAAAATTAGTGCTAATATATCAATTCATCGAACAATCTTTATGCCAAGTAGCTTCAGTGCTGAAGCTAAAACGTGAAATAGGATGAGTTTGAAAAATAAGAGCTTGTACAGGTACGTGTTACTTATTCTGGTGCTTGTGCTTGGTTTTGCCATACGAATGATTCATCTGCAGAACCCGCCATTGGATTTTAATTCTACCCGTCAGTATCGTTCAATCATCCTCACGAGAGCTATTTTTCTTGATTTCAGCCCTTCAACGGACTTGTTAAGTTCAAAATTAGCAGAAATAAACCGCGAAAGTGAAGGACCTCTTGAGCCACCGGTGATGGAATATATCAGCGCCGTAGCATACCGCCTCGTAGGGCAAGAAGTATTATGGATCCCCAGGCTTCTGTCCATCCTGCTCTGGCTCCTGAGCGGTTATATTCTATATCTACTGGCAAGTAGGTTTTTTTCATTCACTTCGGCCATAATAGCGCTCAGCTTGTTCCTCTTTATTCCATTCGGGATCGTGGCCAGTAGAAGTTTCCAGCCCGAATCCTTAATGCTCCTGTTTTTATTGCTATCGCTATTAAGCATTTTGCAATATTTTGATTCGCCTTCGATGGTGAGGCTTGTCCGGCTATTGCTGGTTGCAGCCCTGGCGATTTTGATCAAACCTACCTGCGTCTTCCTGATCGGTTCTGTCTTCTTGATTTACAATTTCACTTCACCCCGATCTGTTAAACAGAGAATCGGCGTGGCCTTAGCATTTCTTTTTATTTCTCTTACGCCCCCCATACTCTATTACCTCAACACGATTCAAACACATGCACCGATAGCGATGTATCCTCATTTCTGGCTCGAAGGATTTTACTGGAAAGGGTGGTTCAATCAGATCATCACAGCAATTGGTTATATCGGATTCCTGGGAGGAGTTGTTGGGATGTTTGTTGTGATGAAAACAAAGGCCAGGGTACTGATGATGGGATTGCTGTTCGGGTATTTGATATTTGGGCTAACCTATTCTTACCATATTCACACCCATAACTACTATCAGTTGATGCTTCTCCCCATTCTCGCACTTGCTCTTGCACCACTAATAGAAATCGCAGTGAGAAGAATCAAATCAAAATTTAAATCCGGCAATTGGTTTGTTATCAGCTTCATGATCGCCGGCTTATCTTTAGGAATGGGATCTTTTGTGGCGCTGCATCAACATGTGAACAATAATTTGAACCAAGAACAAACTGCCACTTTCAAAACTATTGGATCCTTATTTGGAATAAATTTTGTCACAATTAGTTTTTTACTCCCCCATGCAGAATATGAAATCCTTATAGATACGTTCGAAGAGATTGGTGAACATGTTGGACATAGTACCAGGACCATTTTTCTTACCATGGCCTACGGAAAACCTCTTAAATATCATGGAAATTTATACGGAAAATTTTGGCCCGGTGAAGGTGACTTCAGATTTTTTCAACTCCAGGAAAAATCACCCTTGCCGGCGGAAGAACGCTATCATTCGATGTATGAAAAGCACCAACCGGAGTATTTCATAATCACCAATTTTTACGAGTACGATAAACAGCCGGATCTACAGAAGTGGTTGACCTCCGGCTATCCCATACTAAAAGAAACAGAAGAGTACCTGATATTCGATATGAGAAAGTAGGAAATTAGTTTTGCTTCTTAGACGTAATTTTTTTGACCCTCAAACTCAGTTCATCCATGTTAATCGGTTTTGTAATGAAATCATCCGCGCCGAGGTCCATGGCGGTGAGTATGACTTCAGGATTATCCAAGGCAGATATGAGAATGACAGGTATTTTGGGCGAGACATTTGCTTTAATATGGTTAAGCAGCTCCATGCCTGTCAGGAAAGGCATTGCAATATCAGAAATGACGAGATCAAAACTTTCCTTCTCAAGGATTTTCATGGCATCGTATCCATCCATAGAGGTCACAACTTCATAACTATCCTTGTTTAATTGAAACTCAATGGCATCAATCATCATTTGTTCATCGTCAACCAGAAGGATTTTCATCAAAGCAATTCTTTTAAAGGATTGGGTGAAAGCAGTTACTTATTCGGCACCGGGAAATAAATTTCCATGGAAAAATGTAATGTAGACAATCATTAAGACCAACGAAATTACTACAGCCCAGGTATACTTTTTTTGTAATCCCACAAAATGCTTCAAACTTATTGCCTTAACTATATTGTTAATATTGTTCTGGACTTTATAATAAGCTGTATCGTTCTTTATCACATAGTCGTATGCACCACTCCTCACCGTCTCTGTTGCAATTTCAATACTGTCTTCTTTCGTAAGCATGACAACAGGTAGATTCGAATCAATCTGTTTCATTTGCTTTAGTATTTCAATACCCGGTTTAGCATTTTGGTCAACGCTATCCAAGAAATAATCAAGTATAACGATATCGGGTTTTATGTCCATTTTTTCCAGAGCCGCTTCGCCGGTTGGAAACTTGTGCAACTCATAGCGATGCTGCGAATGGTTTTTCAGATGATTCTCCAATGATGTAAGAACCATTTCATCATCATCTACCAGGAAGAGTTTATAAGATTTATCAGCCATTACAAGGTTTTTTATTTAGATTTTTATTAAATCGCGTTCAAAATTATGAAAAAAATTACAACTCAGAAGTAAAAGAGAATTAATTTCGGTTAAGAGCAAATAAACACTTCGAAATCAGCAGAAGGCTGCTAATTACTGATGTCTCTACGTAACTCCTCCATGGCCTTCTTGCTCACATCAACAACCTGCTCAACCATCGTGGCTAAGTTATCAATATTCTCATCCTCCTTGGCATAATGTTCAATTTGAGTAGCGGTTTCCTTTATTGAAGATATTCCCATGAATTCAATGGATTGTTTCATCTTATGCGCTATTGCCCGAAGCCTGTCCATATTTTCCTCCTTGGCCGCTACCTCCAGATCATCAAGTGCCTGAGGAGTGTTTTCCAGATATGTATTTACCATTTTTAACACAAATTCTTCATCACCGTTGGCCATTTCCCTCAGGTAGGTAAGATCTGTGTAGGTATCAGAATTACCCGAGCCATTTCCACCGGTGGCTTGATTTTCTTGTTCAGACATTCGTTTTGGTTTTAATTATTGACATTTTTAATAATTGTACTAAAAAGTATGTTTGCATCCACAGGCTTGGCAACGAAGTCATTCATGCCCACATCAAAGCACTTGCCTGTTTCCTCAGCAGTAACCGATGCAGTTAATGCAATAATAGGAATTTCATTCTTAGGCGCATCGAGTTCCTTACGAATTGCGATAGTAGCCTCGTAACCATTCAACTCAGGCATCTGACAATCCATTAGTATAACATCGTAATCACGCGCCCTGAGCTTATCTACGCAAATTTGGCCGTTTTCAGCAATATCGAGATCAATATCAGGGCCTTCGAGCATTTTCGTCATGGCCAACTGGTTCATTTCCTGATCCTCCGCTATCAATATTTTTAAAGTTCCAAGATCTTTTACGGAATATTCTTTGATGATCTCTTCAGGTTTATCCTTTTCCTTTTTGTTCGATTTCTTTAATATCAAATCAAAACCAAATGTGGTTCCCTCCCCTACTTTACTTTTTACCGCAACGGTTCCTCCCATTAACTCAATAAAAGCTTTTGAAATTGCAAGTCCTAATCCTGTTCCCATTTTGGAGTCGTCGTCGGAGGCTTGTGAGAAGCTTTCAAAAATTTCTTCCAGCTTATCTTCAGGTATTCCCCTTCCCGTATCAATAATGTTTATCGCGATCGTGTGCTCATCTCCCTTGGTTTCTACCAGATCCGCCGTAATCTTGACAGATCCCTTCTCTGTAAATTTTAACGCGTTATTCGCAAAATTGAGCATAATCTGATTTAGCCTCGTTGGATCTCCTTTCACAAACTCCGGTACATTCTCATTAATTTCGTAAATGAGTTCAAGTCCTTTTTTCTTAGCCTCGTTGGCCAGGATCTCCTTACTTGTATCTAATGTATCCTTAAAATTGAAATCCAATTTCTCCAACTGAAATTTACCGGCTTCAATCTTAGACAAATCAAGTATTTGGTTGATGATCACCAATAAAATCTCAGACGATTTTTTGATATTGCCAATCATCTTAGACTGCTCCTCATTCAGATCTTCTCTTTTAAGCAGCAGATCAGTAAAAATGTTGATCGCATTCATCGGGGTTCGAATCTCATGACTCATATTAGCGAGGAATTGCTGCTTGAATTGTTCAGATAATTCTGCTTTCTCCTTGGCGATCTTCAATTCTACTTCTGCTTTTTTTCTTTCCGTGATGTCAGAATCCAAAGCGATAAGTTTCTTTATCTCTCCGTCTTTGTCCAGAATAGGTATCAGGTTGGTTAACGCCCAGTACTCCTCCCCATTCTTGCGGTAGTTCTTTGTTTCATAGGTAAGAGATTTTTTTGTTTTAAAGACCGTATTAAACTCCGGGATCTCTTTTCCTTGTGAGCCCGGTCCATGTCGAAATAATTCACCATGTGAGCCTTTCACATCCTCGAGTGTATAACCTGTGATGCGTGTGAACCCTTCATTGACCCACTCCACTTTCTTTTTTTTATCAATGATCACGACCGAATTATCTGTCTTACTGGCTACCCACGACATCTTCTCCAGATCCTCCATCGTATCCTTATGCTTTAGTGCATTTTCCACAGTGATGGCTAGTACACTGAGGTAGTATCTGTCGGCATCCTTGATCAGGTAATCGTAGGCACCCATTTTCATCGCCTTTACCGCGATATCTTCATTACCTGTACCGGTGGTCATGATGATGGGTGTATCCTCGACCATATCCAGTATTTCCAAACCCAAACCGTCTTCAAGGTGATAATCCGTAATTATAATGTCAAATTCTTCAGCCGCAAGTACTTCTTTTGCCTTTGCGATCGAACTGACTATCGTATAATCGTAATTGAGTCCATCTTTCTCTACCCTTCTCTTAAAGGCCATTTGATCAATTTCATCGTCTTCAATCAAGAGAACTCTCAACTTTTCATCAGTCATTATACCGCGTTTTCAAACCTTTGTTTAATTCACCATAAAAAAAACATTCTTCAATCCGGCAGCTCGCTCAGCGTCCAGTATAGTTTGATCGTTCTTACTATTTCCACAAACTGAAGATAGTCCACCGGCTTCACCATATAGCCCGCAACACTTAAATTAAAACTGTTTAGTCTGTCCTGGTCGTCTTTTGAAGTGGTAAGTATGATAACAGGAATTCTTCGTAATTCTTCATCTTTTTTAATGATCTCCAGGAATTCGATTCCGTTCATCTTTGGCATATTGATATCCAATAGAATAATTCCTGGGTTTTCGATGTTCTTATCATGAAGAAATTCTAATGCTTCCTCCCCATTTCCAACATTATAAAGTTTATTTGTGATATTAAGATCTTTCATAGCTCGCTCAACCGTCAGCGCATCCACTTTGTCGTCCTCAACTAAAAGTATCGATCTTTTGCTTATCATAATTATTGATTTTATTTGCTTTACATAGAGCAATTTAGAACAACCACTCTGTCATATTATAAACAAATTTATGTATAATTCTTCGAAATCGTAAAATAAAAAGTTG
>JACZTA010000118.1 GCA_022573915.1 Bacteroidota bacterium
GTTCTTTAACTGGGATCTCTGATCCTGACATTCCACCTCAATCCCGCTGGGTATGTGAGTCAGCCGTATGGCCGATTCCGTTTTATTCACGTGTTGCCCACCTGCTCCCGAAGCTCTAAAGGTATCTTTCTTAATGTCGCTATCATTTAATTCAACATCAAATTCTTCTGCCTCCGGCAAGACCGCGACTGATGCAGCAGAAGTGTGTACCCTTCCTTGTGTTTCTGTTGCCGGCACCCTTTGCACGCGATGAACCCCTGCTTCATATTTGAACTTTCCAAAAGCAGAAGCACCTGTGACATTGAATATTATTTCTTTGTACCCGCCTATCGTTCCCAGGGCCTGGCTTACTATCTCAACCTTATAATTGTTCTGTTCACAGTATCTTGCATACATCTTGAAAAGATCTCCGGCAAAAATGCTCGCTTCATCTCCCCCGGCACCTCCTCTTATCTCTATGATGGCATTTTTCTCATCTTCCCGATCCTTGGGTATCAACAGAACTTTGATTTCTTGCTCAAGTTCTTCCTGTTTTCGATTCAGCTCATCCAACTCCGTCTTTGCCATATCCCGAAACTCTTCATCCTTCTCGTTATTCAAAACCTCCTTACTATGGTCGATATTACTTAGTACATCTTCGTAATTTTGGATAACCCCGACGATTTTCTCCAAAGCCTTGTATTCCTTATTAACCTCATTGTACTTTTTGAAATCATTCATCACCTCTTCTTCCTGAAGCTGCAATCCTAACTGATTCCACTTTTCCTTTATTTCTTGTAATTTTTCCAGCATATAATAATTGTAAAACGATTAAAACAAATGTAACGTTGAAGTGCCCGGGTTGAGCAAAAGAATATCTAACTGTCGACGGAGGAGATTGATTTGAGATAATAAATTACCATGATTGCGAATCTTCTTAAAAGGAATACAAAACTAATTGATTTTCTGATAAGATAAATAATCTGTCCTTTTGAATATTCACCGCCTTTATATCAGTGTCGATTGGTAATTCAATTATTTCTTCCTGGAATATCTTTAAATTATAGTGCTTCAATTTATTGTCGTTAAAATAATAAAGCTCGTCTTCAAAGATTTGAAAGTTTTCCAGTCCTTTGATCGGGATGGTTTTAAAATAATTTGCATAAATATCCAACACAATAATTCCCAATTCAGGATCATTCAGATATATCCAATTACCATTTTCCAATACAAAATTAGGATTTAGAGAAGTACCCAATCTCATACTCAGGTCCTCGCTTGAAATAAGGATGTCAGATGGTAACTCATTCTCCCAGACTTGATCAATGTCCTCGTAGGCTAATGAAGTACCCGAAGTATTGTTGATCTTTTTCAATTGAAAACTGTTTTCATCATACACCCATATATTATTGTCATTTGAAAAGCATACTGCACCCGCCCTGCTGATTCCAAAATTTCCCAGGTTATATTTTTTCACCACGCTCAGAGATTTATCCAACAAAACTATATAGGAGAAATCAGGATAAAATAAGAGGAGGCCAAGTGGATTATTGCTGTCAATAAACTGCAGCCGCCCTTGCCTGGTATCGGAGAAACTCGCTATTCGCTCACCATCTGCATTGAATTTTATCAATTCATTATTGTCATTAATAACATAGCAATTACGCAGGTTATCAGATGAAAGTACCTGACCGGAAATATCTATTGTGGCTACCCGGTGAAAATCCTGAGTGAAGGAGAAAAATATCAGTACCAATGCTATAAATAAGTAGTTCTTCATCTTTTCTTTTTAAAACAATTTATTCTTGCTGTTGCTCTTGCTGATTAAAGTACTTCAATTTAAGTTCTGTACCATCAAATTCAGCATAAGAATAATGAGTGATCCAATCTCCAAGGTTTATATACCTGCTCTGACTGTTGCTACTGGCATGACTCTTATTCTCTTTACCATTAACATTATTACTAAGGGTAATGTCAAGTGGAATATGTCTATGCCCAAAAATAAAGAAGTCGAAATGCTCCTTTCGCAAGGCATCCTTAGCATATATTAATAAGTGTTCTTTCTCTTCTCCCAAGAATTTTTTATCTGAAGAATTTGAATTCCTGCTTTTCTTCGACCATAATTGGGCAATTTTAATGCCAATACCGGGATGCAACTGGGCAAACAGCCATTGACAAAACTTATTCTTGAATATCTTATTTATAAACTTATACCCGTAATCCTTCGGCCCCAATCCATCACCATGTCCAATAAAGAACTTTTTCCCATTCCATTCTGCCGTAATTGGATGATGATACACCTCTACATTCAGTTCCTTTTCAAAATAATCCTTCATCCACAGATCATGATTTCCCGTAAAGAATTTTATAGGTATACCGGCATCAGATAATTCGGCTATCTTACCAAGTAACCGGGTAAACCCTTTTGGAACCACTGTTTTGTATTCAAACCAAAAATCAAAGATATCACCCAACAGGTATATTTCCTTTGCATCATTTTTAATGGATTCCAGCCAAGCAACCACCTTCTTTTCCCTAGCCAGACTCTTCGCATAATTAGGGGTACCTAAGTGAAAATCAGATGCAAAATATATTTTGGAGCGCATGGTATCTTAACGATATTAGAAAGAATTTGATACAATTAAATTAATTATTCCTTTTATTGTCTTCAACGAGAAACACATAAACCTCCTTCGGTCCGTGTGCACCCAAGACAAGCGTTTTTTCTATGTCAGCGGTTCTGCTTGGCCCGGTTATAAAACTCACCATAGAAGGATAATTTTCACCGTATTTTTTCTTTATAACCTCCAATCCATCAGCAATATCAAAAACTAGCTGGCTGGTATAAGCCACTGCAATGTGTATTGGTGGATATATAGAAAGTATTCTGCCTGCCGATTGTTTGGAAGAAACCAGGATACTCCCGGTCCTTGCAATCAAAGCTTCACATAATGTGATACCCACATCTGCTTTATCGATCTGTTTCCCAATCCGGCACTGAGTATAATTTTTTTCTAAAAGAAAGTCATGCAATTCACTTTCCCAACAAAAGACATCATTCCATTTTCTTTCCTTTGTGAGCGAGACAAGTTTGTCAAGCATATCCTCATCGTCCTCACAGTACAGAAACTGGCCGCTGACATTTGAAAATTGCTTTGCAAACAATACATCCAGCGATTCAGTATTTTCTGCGTACACTGATTTCTCGGTACTTTCGGCAGGAAAGGGTTTTTTAGTCTCGGTGGTAAGCGCGTCTCGTATGCGCTTAAGGATTTCTTCTTTAGAAGTTTGGGAGGTCATTTACTCAATCTTCTTCGATCTCATCAGTTTTATCCGGCGAAACGATCTCTTTGGGTATTTCTTTCTTCTCTTCCTGATCTTTCATCTTGTCGTTATTTACATCATTCGCCTTTACTGAGACATCTTTTTTCTTTTTTGAAGCGGATTTAGTTTTCCGTTTTGCCTTTCCATTGGAACTAAGATGATCCGGATCAAATGGTCTCTCACCAATCAGCGCAATTAGGTCTTCTCTGAAAAGAACCTCTTTATCCAACAATGCCACCGCAAGATTTTCAAGATATTCTTGTTTACTTTTTAAAAGCGCCACTGTTCTTTCGTATGCATCCTGGATTATATCATGCACTTCTTCATCTATGATCCTGGCGGTTTCATTTGAATAAGGTTTGTCAAAACTAAACTCGTTCTTCTGATCCTTATAAGAAACATGGCCTATTTTACTATTCATTCCAAATATGGTTACCATATTAAAAGCGATCTTTGTTACTCTCTCCAAATCATTCTGTGCCCCGGTAGATATCTTTCCAAAAATAATCTCTTCAGCCGCTCTCCCACCCAATGCCATACAAATAGTGTCAATCAGCTGCTCGGTTGTATATAAATACTGCTCCTTAGGAAGATATTGAGCATACCCCAAGGCAGCCATACCCCTGGGAACAATTGAAACTTTCAACAATGGGTCAGCATGTTCCAGAAACCATCCTGCTACGGCATGACCGGACTCATGATATGCGATGATCTTTTTTTCTTCCGGAGAAATGATCTTTGTTTTTTTCTCCAACCCGCCAATTACGCGATCGATGGCGTCCTGAAGATCCACCAACTCGATGGCCTTTTTATTTCTCCTTGCTGCAATTAACGCGCCCTCATTACAAACATTGGCGATCTCAGCCCCGGCAAACCCGGGAGTCTGTAATGCCAGTTTATTGAGATCCACATTCTTTGACAGCTTTAGATTCTTGGTGTGCACCACAAAGATTTCTTCTCTTCCAACCAGATCCGGTTTATCCAAGAGAATTTGTCTGTCGAATCTTCCCGGACGAAGCAGCGCAGGATCTAACACGTCAGGCCTGTTTGTGGCTGCAAGCATGATCACTCCTGCATCAGAACTGAATCCATCCATCTCTACCAACAGTTGATTAAGGGTGCTTTCACGTTCGTCATTTCCACCCTGCATCATCATGCGTCCACGGGCTCTCCCAACAGCATCTATTTCGTCGATAAATATTATACAGGGTGCTTTTTCCCTGGCTTGTTTGAAAAGATCTCTTACACGAGAGGCACCAACTCCTACGAATAGCTCTACAAAATCGGAACCTGATATTGAAAAGAATGGTACCTGCGCTTCACCAGCCATAGCTTTCGCAAGCAACGTTTTACCGGTACCCGGTTCTCCAATTAACAACACGCCCTTAGGAATCTTTCCACCAAGGGCTGTGTACTTTGCCGGCTTTTTAAGAAAGTCCACCACCTCTCTCACCTCTTCCTTTGCCTCTTCCAGTCCCGCTACATCATTAAATGTTACATCGACGGAAGAATCTTTATCGAATAATGTTGCCTTTGATTTGCCAATGTTGAATATTTGTCCACCCCCTCCAATTCCTCCACTCGCACGTCTGAGAATGAAAACCCAGATAGCAATAAGTATTATGATTGGAATCACCCAGGTAAGCGAATCCATCATCCAATTTCGTCGATTAGGGTCTGAATCAGTCATAGGAGAAGTTCCTAACTCATACTCCTCGCGAGCTGCTTCCAATTTCTCATTAAAAACATCTATTGAAGTTACCAGGTTAAACCGGTAATGCGGGCCGGTATTAGCGATTCCAAGACCGGTTTTAGCGATCTCCTCATACTTAATATTGGCGAGTTTTTCATTCTTGATATAGACCTCAACCCATTCCTTATTGACAATAACAAGTTTCTCGACATCATTACTGGGCAGGTATTCTAAGAAGAAGGCATTCTCATCAATCTTTATCGTTTTTTTACTCGTAACGAATAAAATATTTATCATCAGGATTGCAGCTATGATAATGTAAATCCAATAGAGATTGAATTTCGGTTTCTTACCCTCTTGCTTATCCTTGGATTCGACCTTTTTGTTTTTGTTGTTATCCTTGTTACTCATCTATAAATATTCTATAAAATTTGCAGATTGTTTACCTAACGTCCTGCTCAATTAATATGCCATTTCAGATTATACGACATAATGACCAAAAACGATATCAGGCACTTTTTACGGACTTGATTTTTGCATCACTCCAAAGATCCTCCAGATCATAAAACGATCTTCTTTCCTTATTAAATATATGCACGACTACATCAACATAATCAAGAAGAACCCATTCGAGCGTTTGGTAGCCCTCTTTATGCCAAGGCCTCTCCTTCTTTTTCTCTTTCACAAAATATGTTACTTCGTCGGCGATTGCTCTGACCTGAATATTTGAATCTGCATGACAAATTATAAAATAGTCGCAAACAGAATCCTCGATCTTTCTAAGGTCAAGTATAACAATGTCTTCTCCTTTTTTTTCCTGAATCGCCTTTACAATCGTACTGTTAAAATTAATTGCAGGCTTTACTTTTTTTGAAACTTTCATTCAGGTTAATAAATGTACTATCTTAACTCTTGAAGACTTGTTTTAGTTTATTAAAATTGACTTTTTCCTACACAAATTTAAGTAATCTTTTCCAATAAAGGATTTAACATGTTATTCATTGGTAACGAAGTAATTGAACTGAAGGAGATAGACTCCACTAATGACTATGCTTTGAAAGCACTTGAATCGAGTGAGATCCCTGAGGGCACTGTCATTATGGCAGATTATCAATTCAAAGGCAAGGGACAGCAAGGGGGTTTTTGGGAAAGCGAACCATTCAAGAATTTAACTCTAAGCCTCGTTCTATATCCTAAGTTTCTACCACTGGACAAGCAATTTTATTTGAACATGGCGGTATCTCTTGCCATCTACGATCTTTGTGCAAACATCTCAGAAGCAACCCGGGCAGAAATTAAGATCAAATGGCCAAATGACATTCTAATTAATAACAAGAAGATTGCGGGAACATTAATTGAAAACTCTATTGCCGGAAATATATTCAAACATTCGGTGATTGGAATAGGTGTGAATGTCAACCAAACCAAATTCAACCATCATTCTGACGGTCCGATATCTTTTAAATTGTTAACTAATAGGGAATATGATCTAGGGAAGTGCAGAACCACGCTATTTGAAGCACTGGAAAAGAGATATTTCCAGCTTAGAAATAATAATCTGGAAGAAATATATAATGAATACCTGGAGCATTTATATTTGTTTGGTGAAAAAAAGAATTTCTCTATCGGGGAACAAATTATCACTGGTAAAATAACGGGAGTAACTCAAGCCGGTAATCTCGAATTAAGTTCCAGCGATGGATTGATCGAACTCAAATCGAAGGATATAAAGTTTTTGGATTAGGGCGAGGAGAACATCCAACACTGAACACCGATTAGCGATTTAAGAAGATGTCTGAGATAATTGAAGAACATTCACGTCAAAGGTGCGAGCATGCTGGATAATAGCGTTAGCTGCGAGCTAACTTCTTTGTTGCTCCGTAGCGTGGACGCTATGGAGAGGTGAGATTATTTTACTAATGGTTTATAACGGTCTGGGCTATGAGTAGTTGCGTGGGTTAACACGAACCTTTGCAAGTAAACACCAAGCTGAAAATAATTGAAGAAAAGTTTGGTTTTTAGCACAGTTCAATGTTAGCGGAAGTGCTTTAATTCATTTTAATCAGTTTGTTCGTACTTGTTCCAAATTTTGTTATTAACTGAATGAAATAAATCCCATTCGGTATATCTTTCATGTTAAATTGTATATAATTTTGTCCAGGCTTGGTATGACTATTTTGTATGGTTCTTATTTCTTGTCCTTGGGAGTCTATTAGCTTTAATGTTAGAGGTGTTGGTTTTTTTATATAAAACGAAACGATTAATGATTCAACAGTTGGATTTGGATAAACATAGATATTATATAAATTGTTTGCTTCTAACCCTGTAGAAAGGATTACTCCACCTTTTCTATAAACAACTAACCCACTGTTGCAGGTAGCAATCCATTTGTTTCCTTTTGAGTCAATAACTAATGCTTTGATACACATGTCAGGCATGTCGGAATTAGAAGTATCGTACACAGTCATATTAATGCCGTCAAACTTTACCAACCCTCCAAATACAGTTCCTAACCATACGTCATCATTGATATCTATGGCTATTGCTAATATCACGAGGAAATTCTTGGGAAGATTTGAGTTTGAAGTGTCATAAGTTGTCCAATTAGTTCCATCGAATTTAGTTAGTCCGCCAGTAGACCCTATCCAAATATTTCCGTTTTTGTCTGGTTCTATAGACCCTAAAGAATTACTTGGAATTCCTGAATTTGTAGTGTCATAAACAGTCCAATTAGATCCGTCGTATTCTACTAATCCACCATGATTGATTATCATATTTTGAAGGTCAAAACAGGTAATAGGACACATCCATTTATTTCCATTTTGGTCTATTGCAATTCTGCTTACTCCTACGCCTATAAAATTTGAGTTAGTAGAATTATAAATAGTCCAGTTTGATCCATCAAATTTAGCTAAACCTCCATCCCAAGTTCCTACCCATTTGTCATTGTTAATGTCAATTGCTATTCTACTAACTCCTACAGTATAAGGCAACCCTGAATTACTATAATTATAAGTTGTCCATGTATTCCCGTCAAATTTGGCTAGATCACCTAATCCCATACTTAACCATTTATTTCCAGCTGAATCAATCGTAATGTATTCCAATTTATTATCTGGCAAATTAGAGTTTGACTTATTGATGGTTGTCCAATTATTTCCGTCAAATTTTGTTAGCCCATCGTATGTTGTAATCCATATGTTATCATCTATGTCCTTATCCATTGACTGTATTATATTATTCGGAAGGCCTGAATTAGTGGTATCAAATATTATCCATTCGGGATTTTGACTGAGTAGTGAAAATGCGGCAAAATTCAAGAATGTCATTAGTAATATGGCTTGCTTCATTATTGGTTTGTTTTTAAAGCACTTCTGCTAACTGGTCTGAATAAAGCGCGTTTTCAAATGCGCTTTATTTTAGTGTTAGCGATTGTTACACATAAAAATCCATTACATAACAACAATTTTATAAACGTATGAATAATCATGATTATTTATTCTCAAAAAATAAATTCCTTTATAATTAGAAAGATCAATTTTATGTACCGCATTAATATTTCTTATTTTTTTAGAATAAATGACTTGTCCATAAATATTTAATACTTCCATCGAGAAATTCTCTTCATACATGTTTTCAATTTCTAAATAAAATAACCCAGTTGATGGATTAGGAAAACATTTAATGAACGATTCCTGTTTAGGATCAACGTTACTAGGCTGAATACTATTTATTTTACCAATTGCGATATCCAATATACCGTATGTAATTAAATTCGTTGAACCGAAATTAGTTGTGTCATAAAAGTCTGCAGAAAAATATAAATTTTTGTCATTTCCTATTGCTAAATTCACTCCCCATTCAGCACCATCACCACCTTCCTGGATTGCCCAAATTAATTGACCATATTCATCATATTTAGTAATGAAAATATCAGTATTAAAAACAGCATTTAAGGAAAAATTTCCAAAAGTTACCGTACCACCAAAAAAACCAATTACATATATATAATCATCATCAGTTGCAATTGAACTGCTATATAACGTGAAATTACAGTATCCATGATTTACCCATATAAACTTTCCTGAGCTATCGTATTTCGCGATAAAAATATTATCATGTTCATTTGTTGTTATTACGGTATCACCAAAAGTTGGATCTTCTTCAAAATTTCCAGTTACATATATATTTTGGCTTGAATCCAAAACAAGCGAAACTCCCTCATCCCATTCGACACCGCCCGCTGACCTTACCCATATAAACTTGCCTGAAGTATCATATTTTGCAACAAAAATATCTGCCCACAATTTATTCAAAGCAATGATAGAAGTATCACCAAATAAAGCAGAATCTCGAAAATGACCTGTTAGGTAAAGATACTCGTCATAAACGATAATTTCATTACCCATATCAGATTGCGTACCACCTGCTGCTCGAGCCCATTTAAAGTTACCCGAACTGTCATATTTCAATATAATTATGTCCCAAGATCCATTGGATATTAACGTATCAGTATTATAAAAAATAGTATCAATAAAATATCCTGTTACATAAACATTTGCTGCTTTATCGACAGTGATCGAATAACTATAGTCACTATTTTCTCCACCAAAACTTCTTGCCCATCTAAATTTTCCATCTTGATCATATTTTACAATAAAAATGTCTTTAGCTCCACCCAATCCCGTGACAATTAATGTATCATTTTCAAAATACGCTGTATCCCCAAAATATCCGGTTACATAAACATTATTGTTATTATCAAAAGCAATTGATTCGCCTCTAGTTCCTCCTTTTTCTGCAATATTTTTCGCCCACATAAAACTTCCATTTTGATTATATTTTGCTAAAAATATATCGGATCCATCTGAAGTTGTTAAAACAGTATCTCCTAAATTGAAAGATCCACCATAAGTACCAGTGATGTAGACGTAATTATCATTATCAATTTCAAGGTCATTTATATGATCCCATTGATTGCTTCCTGCCTGTGCTATCCAATCATAATTGATATTCTGGCCAAAGGAATTAATAAAAATAAATACTAAGCAGACTAATAATATCGAAAAACTGAACACTGTTTTATTAATAAGAAAAACTTTTATGGTTTGCTTAATCATAATATATTTAGGATTTAATAATCGCTAACTTGTTTATACGTGCACCGCAGTTACTCATATTTATACAAAATAGCACTATTTATTTTGCAAAAGTAGAGGTACAAGTCTGAGAACTCGAACCAGGAGATGAATCCGTGATTCGTCAAAATCCTTTCTAATCAAGTGAATCAAGGTTCAGACAATTAAGGAATGCAGTATACTTCCACATGCGTTACAGAAGGGCGAGAAAGTTGGAGCACCGGACCGGAGTTCGGCGCTATCGGTACATATTAAAATTTAACAGCAAAAATTTAGCTACAATAGAAACAGAGAATAGAAAAGAAACTTGATCCTTCAAATCTTTGCTAATCAAGTTAAGCTAGGTTCAGACAACAGGATTAAGCGAGTAAACAAATAAGTAACATGATTTAACCTGCACAAAACGCATCCTTTTGAAGTCAAATTTCGTTATTAAGAATAATCCTGAAGTTTTGAGATCGAACAAGCACGAAAACAAGAACTCCTGGTCCTGAATACAGCATAATATCGGTTCTTTTTTTACTAATTAATTTACCTTATTTACGCCCACAAATTTTAAGTTTTATTTAAGAATTTATTGGATAAGATTTAGGTGATAATAGATTAATATTACATTTGTTTTTAATAAAACAAATTAGTAAATTGCAGGCACATATTGTGGCTGTTTTGACAATATATAATTTTAGCCCCAATATCTAAAATCATAATGATGAATATGAAGAAACTACGACCCATTCTATTGAGTGCTTTTATTATCGCTTTTTCACTGATCCCAATGAAAAATTATGCAAGTCATTGCGTAGGGGCAGATTTGAAGTATGAATGGCTGGGGGGATTGGACTATGAGGTAACTTTATATTTTTATAGAGACTGCATTGGCGTACCCGCACCGGGTACTATTGGGGTCAAATGGACTTCTATCAGCTGTGGTCTTACGGTCACCACCACTATTTATCCTATAGATACAGTTGATGTAACTCCTTTATGTCCGGTTCAATCAAGTAAATGTCAAAGTTCTTCAAGCCCATATCCGGGCATCGAGCAGCATACTTATCAGGGTAAGATCACTTTACCCAAAGCATGTAATGACTGGCTATTTAGCTGGGGAACCTGTT
>JACZTA010000119.1 GCA_022573915.1 Bacteroidota bacterium
GTCCTGGTTTGTCGGCGGAAGCCTTAAAACATCAATTGAGCCTGTTTGAAGCTAAATTGATTGTTAAACTTTGTTAAAATGTAAAAAAATGCCGTTGAGCGTAGGGGTTATTTTAAACCCGGGTGTAGTATATATATCTAATCATTTAATTCAGCTAATAAGATGCACAAATTCAAAATATTCTTAATCGGACTATTCGCAATCATGTTCTCTGTTATTAATGCAGAGGCACAGATTGTTGTAAAAGTAAAACCATTAAGACCCAGGGTTGTTATCGTTAAGCCTGTCCATCATCCGCATGGTAAAGTTTGGATCGATGGTCATTGGCGATGGGAGAGACGACATCATAAATATATTTGGATAAGCGGTCATTGGACGAAAAAACATCATGGAAAAAAATGGGTTCCTGGTCACTGGAGCCATGTCAGAGGCGGTCATAAATGGGTACCTGGTCATTGGAAGAGGGTTTGAACTTGACCGCTTTATTACGAGAAGGCATTGAGGGCATGCCTTCTCGTTTCTTTTTACACCATATCTCTCACCTTGTTTGCTTTGATATAGTAGAAACCTTCTGATTTATCCTTAACTATCTCCCCTGATAACTTAGTATATCCAACATATTTCAACTCCACAACCTCGAATCCTGCTCGTTCTAATAACGCCGTGATTTCTTCTTCAGTAAAATAATGCAAGAAGGATAAATGAGTTCCATCTACTTTCTTATAAAAAATATCCCCCTGCTGATAACCCGATCGGTGTAGCTGATCTCTTTGATAAGCTGCTTTCACCTTTGGCCCCCATTCGTATACATCCTCCAGATTAAAAGCATCCAAATAGAAAGGAGCATTCATCACAAGATGTTTATTAAGCTTTAAGAGAAAGGCATTTCTTTCCGCTTCAGTTGCCAGATGTCCAAAAGCATACAACATAACTGCCGAATCAAAGGTAACATCATCTTCCAATGACGCATCAATCCAATCAGCATTGATAATATGTAATCCATGTGACTCCGCAATTTTTGTCATCCCGGGGCTCATGTCCACTCCGGTAATGTCTAAATCAATCCCCGATATTTCCTTCACCTCCAATGATCTTCTGCCGGTACCGCAGGCTAGTTGAAGTAATGACTTGACATTAGCGATTTTCTTTAAGTCCTCTCCTACAAGGTTGTTGATCATAAGCGTATACCGGTTCCTTGATTCATGCCTTGTATCAAAGTTATCGTACTCTTTTGCTTGCTCATCATAATAATTTATGATCATTGATCTTATCGTCCTGGAATCAGGTTTTGGTTTTAGTAATATCATTTGGTGTGAGGCATCCGCATTACTTTCTTTAAAAGATTTGAACTCAAAAGCATCCTCTTTTATCTCCTTAAACTGCTCGTCATTATCGACCCATGAAGCGGATTTTGCTTCTGCACTTAACACCCCAATCCTCCCCCTTTCCAGATCATAAATCTCCATATCCTCTAATGATTCTAACGGCGGATAATAGAAATGAAGCGTAACCAACTGCTTGTTTTCATCCTGATTAGCAATTTTATGAATCGTCTGATCAGGTTCCAATATCACGCCCAGAGAATTACAAATGGATATTTTATCCTCGGTAAGAGTTCCGTTATTCCTGGTATAAACAACATCTTTACCAATTCCATCAATTACCGCAGCATAGCCCCAAAACCCGTTATGATAATGAACAGCACTTTCCACTCCTGCAGGCCAATTCAGCAGTACAACTTCAAGTGGATCCATTGTAATGATATTTCTACTATACTCATTTCCTTCAGGTAAGTCCGGCAAATAGGATTTATAGTCAATTTTTGAAAAGTCATAAGAGAAGATAAAGTCTCCCAAAGCCTCGTAAGTCAGGTCTTCGGTCTTAAATAGCTCCAGAGCCTTTAAAAGCTGTTGCATGGAAGACAGATGTTTTAATAGCTTGATACTGAAAAGTAACGAGGTGGCAAATATAGGAAAATAAGATTGAGATTGGGTGAGAGTACCCGCCGTCGCTATCACCTTCGCAAAGCTTCGGTGATTGAGAAAAGCTGTGGCAGGTAAAAGTGTGGGGATACGACGGGATTGAGGTTGACAACATACGCAATCTCAAACACAAACCCAATCTAATCACTTAGAGTCTAAAGCAACTCACTTATTAGTTTATCCTTTACACTCACTGAAAAAATGTGTAGTTTGAATTACGGGATAGGGATGGTTCTCCCCGGGAAAGAAGAAATATTGTAGAATAACCAGCAGCTACCTGATCAATACCATCTTACCTATGTTTCCCACAAACCTGGTATCATCGGTAGTAGTGAACATATCATCTCCTGCAGAAATCCGGTGCTCTAATAACTCTCCATTCAACCTGGTAATAACACGATAAAGATATACTCCGTTGGCAAGAGGATCTCCGTATTGATCGGTTCCATCCCAGGCATAATCAGTAATATTCTGACCTACCCTCAAAGGACCCAATTCAGCCAGGGTAAGCTCCCTTACCACCTTACCCGTGACCGTCATAATTTGGATCTTCATATAGGTGGGAGGCTGATAACCTGTGATCTCAAATACGAACCGTGTAGAGCTTGTAAATGGATTTGGATAATTATAGATATTTGTGACCATCGGTTTGTTCACAACCTCAAAAGTTATTTTATAATCATATTTACCCGATGAATTTGAGCTCCTGTCTGTTGCTCGCACCTGAAGTTCATATACACCATCCTCTGCTGTTAAATCAAGAGATATCTCGACACGTGCTACATTCTTCTTTGATAGGTCTTCTCCTGCAGGGTAGAAGTTAACCCACTGGCTATCAAAAAAGATGTGGTGCGCATTATCGTCTCCAGGATAGTATAAAAACATCGAAATTAAACTGGTGTCATCCAATGCTAAGAACTCATTCTCGTCTTTTAGCTGTATCTCAATATAAGGTTTAGCAGAAACCAGATCTCCGTCAATAATATGGATTCCATCAAATGTTACATCCAACAATGGATTTGCCTTATCTGCTGCTACAACATATTCTATGAACCCGATGTTGTTGAAATGGTACTGCTCGAGTTGATCATTATTCGGATTTAACTCGATGAACATTACGTTACGTCCATCATACTCATAAGTATTGTATGAAAAATCTATATCAAGATCCTGCCATTTTTTCAACGGAGCTTGTCTTGGATAATCAAATTTATCACCTGAGCGATCTCCCGTTCCCGAATGGACAAAATCAATCAAGATACTATCCATATCATATTCACTGATATTCTCTACAGCTAATTTCAGAATAAAATCAGCCCCTTCCGCCAGAGTATCACTGCTTAACTCATATAAGGCTGCAGGGTTCAGGGCTGCCTCAGGCAGAGGTTCGTAATTCACCCTGAGAAAATCCACTTGCCGCGCTGATCTTAAGCTATCATCCTTTATCCTGCAGATCAATTTTATGTAAGGATAGTCTCTCGCACTGATATCTTTCAAGGAAGTATCTAATTCTGTCAGCTTAGCAATCAGAAGATTTTCGGTGCCGTACTCATCAATACCTATTATATCAATGCTGATTTCGTCCCCGACCGCGTTTCCATTGGCATGGTGATCCCAAGAAAATGAATCCCATTTGCCGGCAGGTCCTATAGGAGTGGATACGAGGTCTCCTGAAGTCCAGGTGCCTGAGAACGTAGCTTTTAACTGAATCCCGTCAGTAACCGAACCGGCGCGCATCTCAACCTTACCTGCCCAGTTGGGAGAACCCTTTTTACCAAATAATCCCCATGGTTCCCGGTTTTGAATATTCCGGATCATCGTGCTTCCCAGCATATTTTCAAATTTCAGGTATAAATCGTTTTCCCAGGACTCCGGGAACGGTCCGAGTGCACTACACACTGTGTAGACCAACACATAGTATCCATCCGGAATGGTGTCCATAAACTTCTTGATCTTATCTCTCCATATTTGTGTAGCGGCGGAATTATTGAGAGAGGAATCCCTCCAATAAAATGCACCATACTCCCCTGAGGGATTGCCACACCAATGCAATTCTCCATGTGTTCCATAAGGAAATACCGCCAACTGACTTGGCATAGGTTGTCCGGCTATGGTGTCAAAAACAGCAATGGTCAATCCTGCACTGGGCCATTTTGGTACAAAGGGATCACCATATTGCAAGCAAGTAATCGAACTGCTTTTATTACCATTTAGCCTGTACATAATGGCATCCGGAGAACTGTACGGATAAAGATGCATATTGAAATTCGTCAGCTCAATGAATTTCTTATCATCTACAAACTTGAACTGCTGGTTGTACAGTGGTATCTCAATATTGTTGAGATCATCCTTGAGGTATTGATATACGTGAGACTGATTCCAACCCTTTGAGCCATTTTTTAAATAAATAAATGAACTATAACGCCAGTTATTGTCCACGTCCTGATCGGGATCAATGTTGATTTGTTTTGGAACGAGCGCAGTGGTTCTCCAATAATATACTGTGCCGTCAATCCACTGGATTGGTGGATCGAACCATTTGACCAACCCGCCACGCTGTGTCACCTTCTTCACCTGCAACAGTGGGCTGTTAAACTGCTCTGTAGTGTCGATTTGCATGACATAATCCTTTACATCTGCAAAAGCATTCGCGGTCGATGCAATTAACCTCATGGAATCAACACTCGGAACAATACTAAATTCATAAGGAAATACCGGGATCAGATCATCCGATAAGATATAGACAACAATGATTGCTTCGTTATTAGTTTCTGAAATTTCCTTTATTTTAGTATTCAGGTCAAGCGCTACCCTGAATTCATGCCTTCCCATTCTCAGATCCTGCTCGTCTTTTATTGTAAACTTCAGGTAGTCTTTATAAAATGTTGCATCAATAGTTGTATCCTTTAGTGGTACCCATTTACCATCTACTTTTCTATCAATTTGAATATATAAGTCCTTATTGGTTGCATAACCAATATTCGTAATAGTCGCCTCGATGTCAAATGAAATATCGGAGACGTCTACAATTATGGGATTGCTGGTTAATTGATCATCAGCTATATAATAATCCGGTTTATTATGAGTATTCAGAACGATGGAAGGATCACCATGATAAATGAATGTTTCACAGGTCAGCACATCAAACACCTCATACTTTCCACTGCTTTCAATGCCTCTGCAAACTTCGGTGATGGCACGGCCAACGCTCTTGCCATAATATCGCGATGAAATATTCCTGTAAAAATTACTTGTAAATCTATTTAACGCAGTGGGGTAACCCAATCCTGACGTAGATAAAAATCCAATTGCTCCTTTATTCTCAGCCAGAACAAACCGTGTACTGATATTTGGCTTCGTAATAAAGATGTTCCCGGAATAACACCCATTTGATATAACGAGTGGATACTTACCGAAATTTTCATAGTTCTCAGGTATATCAACGCTAAAATCAAAAGAGTTGGTCGCGGAGTGTCCAAAGAAGGTCATCAAGGTTACTCCATTATTAATCAGCGAATCGAGATAATCGGAATAAACATGTTCAATAGGATCGGAACTGGTCTTAAAAAAAGATATCACGTTTCCTCCGAAGAGCGTGTCTTCAATTATTGTTTTAAAGCTGTTCAGATATTTCTTGAATTTGGCTTGTTCGTCTGAATGGCCGCCCCCTCCAAAATGCAGGACCTGCTTCATCCATTGCTTTTCATCCAATGTCGCGAGTGGGTTATTGCGTGCTTTTGTGTGCTCTATTACCTTCTCCAGATAGATTCTTACATCATTTGGCGTAGTGGCGGCAAGGCGGCCTACTCCCAGTCTGGGTGTAAACGTAAAATTATCCTTCACTGCCAGTAACAGGTCGGAAGGCGGAGTTCCATAGGTGGGGATCAGGGATATCTTACCATGAGGCCCATATTTGTAATCAAATTTTTCCCCGTTTGTCACGGCAAAACCAATGATGAAGAGATTCAGAGGTTTTATTTGCCACTTATCCTTGGCAAAATTTACAAAATTTCGGACCGCCAAAGGATGATTTGTTATTCCATAAGAAAACTGGTCATAAAGTTCATCGATCATCACGATGACTGCCGTATCGCCCGTTGCATCCTTGTACATCTTATACTCCTCTATCCAATTTGTCGTTCCCTTGGTCAAGCTAGGATGCGTTAGGATGATAAAAGGTGCCTGGTTACTAACATCCCTAAAATTCACGAAATTCTTATGCTCGATTTCTTTCGAATAAAGGTGGATGATATCCTGTGAACTCTGGCTGGTAATAAAGAGTTTGCGTTCCCCATTTGACTTTCCTGCCGTAGGGAGTAAATACTGCCACGCCGACAAACCTGAGTTCCAGAATCCCTCGATCCTCATCTTATTGGTCACATCAAAGATCAAAGGTTTGGTAAATTTATTCTTGAAATTGACTACTTCTAAATATTTATCAACCAACTCTTCTTTAGTGTTAAAACTATATTTAGAATAATTATTATAGTTGTAGGGCCTGGGATACCTGATTACAAAATACGATACGGCGATGCTATTTGCACCATTGGATTGAACACATTCAACTTTGATCTTGTTATTGAACTGCAGCAATTTGGCATCAAAAGAGACGGTTGTGTCAAAGCTAGTATAGTCATGAAAAAATGCATCCAAAATCTCCGTCCCGTTTACAAACACTTTAAAGAAATGGTCAGGTTTATAACCTGACGATCTTGATTTACCCACTAATTTGATCGTGAATTTAGCATCCGGACCGGAAGTGTCCACATGTGTTGTGAAAATATTGGGATACTCTACGTAATTCTTTTGGTTTATGGTTGGAATTCTTGATCCTACCCTTCCTTCCCCATCGCCGAATTCAGAAAGCCAGGTCGGACCAATAATGGTATCAGGAACTCCAAAATTATAAGCCCATTGGGTGTAGGAGTAGTTGTAGTTATCTACATGCACTATTCTCTGCATGTAATAAGTTTCAACCGGCGGTAATGCCCCTGTGAGATTATTCACTATTTTTGAATACCGAAAATTAGTGTCACCTTGCTGTTCCCATGTTAGGTAATATGCGGCCGTATCATTGAACATGCTCTCATAATCATGTAGCTGCCAATGTGGAAGTTTATACAGCCCACCATCAAATTCTCCGGTATTTTGAGTGGCATAGAACTCAATAAAATCGGTGCTCTTTAATGGGTTATATGCGGGACCGCTATTATTACCAACGTAGATCGGGATGATTTCTCCCGCGTGGTAAATATTGTACTTATCTCCTGCAATCGTGCTAATATCAAAACCGGCATCAGAAAGGATGCTGTCAAGCGTGTTATAGGTAATCCTGTAGATGGATTCATCAATGATCTTGATCTTAAACCATTGATCGATGCTGCTCGTATCCAGCCATTTATGGGCATAGTTTGACTGTCCATTTGCACTAGAGGCAAACGCCAGACATACCAGAGCTGTAAATACCCATTTCATAATCTACTATTCCACTAATTCAATAAGATGCTAACTTCAGGCTGCAATACACCTAATTTATCCTAAATATACCACTATTAGCGCTGTCTCACAAAAACCATTTGCCTCTTAGACACCATCACATTTTGTGTTTTTAAGCTTTGGGTAAATGGGTTCATTCATTTAAGAACGATTAGAAATTGCTAAAAGTTGCAGAGGAAATCAATCCTTCAGCAAGGAATCAGTTGAAAGATAAATGTTCAGGTTAATGGTTTCAGAATCGATCTTGCTTATCTTATCAATACCATTTTCCCAATATTTCCAACGAACTTCTTGTCATTTGTCGTTTTGAAATATTCATCCCCTTCAGAAGCACGGAAGTCAAGTAGTTGGCCATCCAACTTTGTTACGACTCGATAGAGATACACTCCGTTGGCAAGCGCATCACCAAATTCATCCGTTCCATCCCAAGCGTAATCTGTAATGTTCTGCCCAATTACCAGAGGACCTAATTCGTCGATATTGATCTCCTTCACGACCTTTCCGGTCACCGTCATAATTTGGATCTTCATATAACTCGGTGGAACGACCCCCGTTACTTCAAACACAAACCGGGTTGAGGTGGTAAACGGATTTGGATAATTATATACGTTCGTTATTGATGGATTAGTGACCACCTCAAACGACACTTTATAATCGTAGTTTCCTGATTGATTAGAGCTCTTATCCCTCGCTTCAACCAGCAATTCATAGATGCCATCCTTTGCTACAAGATCAAAATCAATCTGAACCTTTGCTTCGTTCTTTTTCTTCAAGTCACCGCTGGCCGGGATGAAAGTCACAATATTACTTGCAAAGAACACCGGTTGAGAATTCTCATCGTCGGGGTACAGTAACCACATAGTGATCAAACTGGTATCATCAAGTGCCAGAAATTGATTTTCATCCTTTAGTTGTATCTCCACATGTGGTTTGGCTGAAACCAAATCTCCATCTGCGATGTGTACTCCGTCAAACGTAACATCCAATAATGGATTTGTATTATCTCTGTCCACATTATATTCAATAAAACCAATATTATTGAAGTGATATTGTTCCAGTTGGTCATCGTTTGGATTTACTTCGATGAACAGAACATTTTTTCCTGCATAACTAAATGAATTATATGTGAAGTTAACGTTCATTGTTTCCCATTTCTTCAGTGAATCCTGTCTTGGGAAATTCATATTCTTAGTATTGGAGTTACTTCCGCTACCATTGGTGTTGACAAAATCTATTAGCAAGCTATCCATATCATATTTGCTGATATTTTCTACAGCCACGGTGAGATCAAACATCTCACCTTCGGCGAGTGAATCGTTGCTCAACAAAAATAGTGCAGCAGGGTTCAGCGCAGCCTCAGGAAGAGGATCATAATATACCCGCAAATAATCCAGCTGTCTGGCCGATCTCAGTGAATCATCCTTGATATTACAAACCAGTTTTATGTAAGGATAATCTCTGGCATTGATGTTGGCAAGAGAGGTATCGGTTGCAGTTATGTTAAACATTAAAGGAAATTCCGTTCCCTCTGCGTCCACTCCAACAACATCAATATTAACCTCATCACCTAATGCAGACCCATTCGCATGGTGACCCCATTTCAAATCACCCCACCTGCCGGCGGGACCAATAAGTGTTGAAGTAATGTATCCTGAGGTCCAGTTCCCGGTAAAGAACGCATTAAAGAAGACAAGCCCGTTTAGCGAATCCGCTCTCATTTCCACCTTACCGGTCCATGACGGTGATCCTATTTTACCGAAGAGTGCCCAAGGTTCTTTGTTCTGCACGCTTCTTACGAGTGTGCTGCCAAGGAGATTCTCAAACTTCAAATACATATCGTTATCCCAGGTTTGCATGAAGGGTCCGATATCACTACAAACAGTGAATACCAACACATAATATCCGGTAGGAATCCCATCCATGAAGGTCTTGATCTTATTACGCCATATCAGTGTTGCCGCCGAATTATTTATACTCGAATCTCTCCAATAAGATGCACTATATTCTCCCGAAGAATTTCCACACCAATGTAATTCTCCGTCCTGTCCATACGGGAATACCCCCAATTTACTTGGGACAGGCTGGCCGGTTATGGAGTCGAATACCGCAATTGTTAACCCAGATTCAGGCCAAGTCGGTAAGATTGGGTCACCATACTGCAAGCAAGTAATTGAACTGCTTTTTACTCCATTTAATCTGTAAAAGATTGCGTCAGGTGAACTATATGGATAATAGTCCATATTGAAGGTATTAACCTGCACGTTTTTCTCGTCATCGACGAACTTTATCTGTCTGTTAGAATATGGAATTTCTACATTTGTAAAGTCATCCTTAGCATACTGGAAGAAATGTGATTGGTTCCAACCCGGAGAACTTCCGTCCAAATAAATAAAAGAACTATATCTCCAGTTATATTCGTAATCCTCATCTTTATCACCTGTTGAAGATGCTTTTTGCTGAATTATTGCACTCGTTCTCCAATAATAAACTGTACTGTCGACCCATGGCATAGGTGGATTTTTCCACTTGACCAAGCCACCTACCTGAGTAACATTCTTTGTCAACAACAACGGGCTATCAAAATATTCAGTGGTGTCCAGCTCCATAACATAATCACGTTTTACGGCAAAGGCATTTGCAGTAGAGGCAATCAATGTAATACTGTCCTTGTTCGGAACCATACTGAATTCGTATGGAGAAACAGGAATGAGATCATCTGAAAGTATATACACCACAATGATTGCCTGGTTGTTCATTTCAGAAAGTTCATAAATGCTATCCTGTGCGTCTACCGAAATCTTGAACTCATTCTTTCCCATAGCCAGATCTGCTTCTGTAATTACATCAAAAGTCAGATTGTCTTTGAAAGAAGTAGAAGCCATTTTCTTTTCTGAAATAATTTCAAAATATGAGTTACCGGGGAATTTTCTTTCGAGTCTCACAATAAATGAATCTGTTACTGCTCTACCAATGTTTGTGATATCCAGATTAATTTCAAAAGTCTCATGCTTTACATTGATAATTGCCGGATTGGTTGATAATTGTTCATCATCAATATAATAATCCGGCCTGGCGTGAGAATTTATAGGAATTGAAGGATCTCCATGCAGAGTGAATTCCTCACAGGTTAATCTTGTTAGTATACCACTGTTCG
The DNA here is from genome assembly GCA_022573915.1 of Bacteroidota bacterium. GTDB lineage: Bacteria > Bacteroidota > Bacteroidia > Chitinophagales > JACZTA01 > JACZTA01. The sequence goes on from JACZTA010000119.1 coordinate 10,633, forward strand.
ACTTATTCTCGAGCGTATTAATAGCATTCCGAATACACGAACCTATGCTCTCTCCATAGCTTGCATAGGATATGTTTCTATAGATCTCTGTTGAGAAATCATGGTCATATTTTGCCCAACTTAAACCCGAAGAAGAATAGAAACCGATAGCACCTTTATCTTCCGCAATAACAAAACGAGTACTAATATTCGGACCGTCAAAAAAGATGTTTCCGGAATAGCAACCATTGGATAATATAAACGGATACTTGCCAACGTTCTCATAGTTCTCGGGCAGGTCTACACTAAAATCAAATGAATTTGCAGCAGAGTGACCAAAAAAGGTCATGAGAGAAACTCCTGATTGCAAAAGTGAATCGATATAATCAGAATACACATGCTCGATAGGGTCGGAACTACTCTTGAAAAATGAAATAACGTCACCTCCAAACAAGGTGTCCTCCACAATTGTTTTATAAGTATTCAGATTATTCTTGAAGCTATTTTGTTCATTTATGTTACCGCCTCCTCCAAAATGAAGTATCCGTTTCATCCATTCCTTTTCATCCAGGGTTTGCACTT
>JACZTA010000120.1 GCA_022573915.1 Bacteroidota bacterium
TTTCGGGGACATTTAGGAGAAAATATGACAAGTGAATTGGTTTTGAGTAGACGCGCTTTAAAATTATCATATACAGTAAAGAAACAAATCATTGAAATTTATACTGCCCATGAGTATCATGTATATATTGGCGCGGACGGGGAACAGGTACATCTTATATCAGATGATGGTATCGAAATGGCACAGTTTCTACTGAAGAAAGATGAGTGGAGGGAGTGTGCGGATAAATTTATAGAAAGGATAAAAGATAGTGACACATATCATTAGTAAAGAACAGGCTATTGATGACCTAAGAAGTATGTCTTATGAGATAGCTCATAAGTATTTAAATCGTGGAGTACCACTGGAAGACTTAGTGCAGTCTGGCTACGAAGGAATATTAATTGCCCACGATAAGTATCAAGAGTCTATGGGCACTAAGTTTTCAACTTATGCACGGTACTGGATACTGAAAATGATTTATCAGACAGTGAACGATGAGGGACGTGCAATACGGTTTCCCGACTGGTATAGAAATACAAGAATGGTGCCAGTAATGGAGACTCAAACGTTATTATTTCAAAAACTTAATAGAGAACCATTATCAAAAGAGATAGCAGATGAATTGGGCTGGGAAGTGTCAGATGTAGAGAGTGCTTTACATTGGGGTACGTTCAGTCCAGTAGAGTTTGATGCTGAGGACTCCACGTTGGAAATTATAGACAAGGTAGAGGCAGGAGACCCAGAAATTCAACTGGAACAGGTATTATTGAAGAAAGACATTGCAAAGTTACTACGTCTTCTACCCAAGATTGAAGCAGATGTTTTACGTAGAAGATTTGGTTTTGGCAGGGAAGAACAAACATTACGACAGATAGCCACAGAACTAAACATATCTATAGAGGGCATCAGAAAAATAGAGGGGCGGGCCTTACAAAGACTTAGAAGAGACCCAGATGCTAGACCTACTATATCAATTTGGAAAGACAGTTGAATTTTTGAACGAAGTACAGTATAATAAGATACAGGCGGGAACCACGCTTGGCAACTTCTACTCCAAAGACGAGATCATTTAGTTGGACGTGTTGAACTCAGGTCGCCTTCCTGTAACATATAATATGTATATATGAGTAGGGTAGAAGTATCCCAACTTTTGTCCTACTCATAGATAACTATGGGAGGTTATCATGAAGGAAACAAAGCGGTGTTCGCGTTGTAAGATAGATAAGAAAAGGGCAGAGTTTCATACACATAGAGTTAAACAAGATGGACTTTGTTATATGTGTAAAGACTGCCAAAGAATACAGGACGCCAAATACTATCAAAAGAATAAGGGATTGGTGGTACATGCTTATTGCATCATGACTAACCATCTACACTTGATAATTTCTAGAAATAGCAAATATAAACTTGAGGAGATTATAAGGGACTTCAAGAAATTTACCGCAGTTCAAATTATTAAGGAACTTCTACAGAATTATGATAGTAGAGAAAATTGGATGCTTCAGATTTTTAATGGCGCGGGATTAAAAAACTCCAACAATACCAAATATCAAATATGGCAACAGCATAATCATCCTATCGAACTCTCAGATAATAAGATGCTGGATCAGAGATTAAACTATGTTCATAACAATCCGGTAAAAGCTGGATTTGTTGAAAAACCTGAAGATTGGAAGTATAGTAGTGCGAGAAGCTACGCAGGTTTGGGTGGTGAGCTTGAATTAGAGTTTATTGATTACTAGAATTGATAAGTTTAAGGTCCAAGTCTGAGGACTTGAACCAGTTTATGAATCGTTATGGTTTATTGGAATAATCGAAGATGGTCATTAATAGTGTAGAGCCTTCAGGAGCATCTTCCCACATTATATCCACACTTTGCTTTTTGAGATGCATTGTTTCTTTAAAGATCAATCCAACATGAAGTGCGTATTTTTCTTCAAAAGATACCTTTTCAATGACATTCGCATAATCTCTTTGAATCACGGTCAAGGTTGAATCAAAACTCAATCCTCCGACTGTTAATGGCACATCAACCTCCGTGTATTCATAATCCCAATCTTTCATATAATCGAGATCGACGGTATTATTAGTCCCCGTAAAGATATACTTGTTACCTTCCCACGTAACTCCCAATTTAGGAGGAAAAACCAGTTTTAAATACCTGAGGTTATCCTCCGTGCGTTCTGCTGTTAACTTCTCTTTATTAGAATACCAGACATTCAGTAAATTCCAACTGTTATTTACGCTTGTTCTTTTATATCGCTCAATTCGATAAGTAGTTCTCCCGGCGTTATCAATAAATGTGCTCTCAACCAGTTCTTTGATCTGGTAAACATCCTTTGAGTCCTTGCCAACGATATCATCCCAGACTCTGGTTTCCACGTCATAGATGACCCAATCTCCTATTTCGACAGGAAAATAATCGTACTTAAAATCCAGTACTACCTTTTCATCTTTCCCGCAAGAAGAAATCAAAACAATTAAGCTTAACATTCCGGATACTAATAAGGCTTGGTATGTTTTCATATTTCTAAGTTTAAGAACTAACCGGTGCATGAATTATCCCACCACCTATTACATCGTCTTGTTCATAAAACACGGCCGATTGCCCTGGAGCAACGCCCGCGACGTTACTCGCGAACTCAACTCTTATACGATTTTCATCAGGATAAAGTTCACTAATTGTACCGGGGTCACTACTACGAATTTTTGTGGTTGCGGTAATTCCCGGTTTAATGCTTTCATACTTGACCATATTCAACCCTCCAACAATCATTTCCTGTTTTTCAAGTTCTTCTTTGCGTCCGATCACCACCGTATTGGTTTGAGGAATGATCTCCTTAACATACATGGGTTCTCCAACTGCAAGCTCCAATCCTTTACGTTGCCCTATAGTATAGAATGGATATCCTTTATGTTTTCCAATTATTTTACCTTCAGAATCCACAAAATCACCTCCATCCAATTCTTCTTCCAATCCATTTACCCTGCGCTTGAGAAAACCCCGATAGTCATTATCCGGCACAAAACATATTTCATAACTCTCGCTTTTTCTGGCGAGCTCTTCAAATCCATACTCGATTGCTTTTTCTTTGATCGCAGGTTTCATATAATCACCCAGTGGAAAGATACTTCTTGACAAACTTCTCTGACTCAGGCCCCACAGCACATAGGATTGATCCTTGTTATGATCAATTCCCTTTGATACCACGAACCTGTCTTGATGCTTGCGTACTTTAGCATAATGCCCCGTTGCAATAAATTCGGCATCAAGCATATCTGCCCTTTTTAACAGCGCCTCCCATTTGATATGTGTGTTACATAAAACGCAGGGATTAGGCGTTCTTCCGGCTATGTACTCGTCCACGAAATTATCGATCACGAAACTTCCAAACTCCTCTCTTATGTCGAGGATATAGTGTGGAAATCCAAATTTAACCGCTACTTCCCTTGCATCATTGATAGAATCGAGACTACAACAACCGGTCTCCTTTTTTTGTCCGCCAGAGGAGGCATAATCCCAGGTCTTCATAGTGATACCTATGATATCATACCCTTCCTCTTTGAGCATCATGGCTACCACGGAGCTATCCACTCCACCACTCATTGCAACAACCACTCTTCCTTTTTTAGACATTATTCCAGATTCTGATTTCCGGGCACAAAATTACGCTTTTTTGCGATACAAATTTAAACGGAAATTTACAGATTCTTACTTCCCAATTAGCATTCGTAATTGTGCAACCTTTTCTACAGCGGAATATTCCCGTGCTTCTTGCGGGGCAGTTTGTCCGCCTTATTTTCCAGCATCTTAAATCCCTTGATAAGTTTGATTCTTGTTTGCTCCGGTTTGATGACTTCATCGATATATCCGCGTGAGGCTGCTTTATAAGGGTTAGCAAAAGTCTCCTTGTAATCCTTTACCATGCTCGCAAGTTTGGCTTTTGGATCCTTGGCCTTTGCGATGTCTTTTTTAAAAATGATCTCGACGGCACCTTCAGCTCCCATCACCGCTATTTCGGCCGTAGGCCAGGCAAAATTTAGATCTGCTCCAATATGTTTTGAATTCATCACATCGTATGCGCCACCGTATGCTTTTCTGGTAATAACCGTAATCCTCGGAACGGTTGCTTCACTGAAGGCATATAATAGCTTTGCGCCATTCTTAATGATTCCGTTCCATTCCTGATCAGTACCCGGCAAGAATCCCGGAACATCAACCAATACCAACAAGGGCACGTTAAACGCATCACAAAATCGAACGAACCGTGCGCCTTTGGTCGAAGAATCTATATCCAGCACCCCGGCCAGATGCGCCGGCTGGTTGGCTACGATCCCGATACTTCGACCGGCGATGCGTCCAAAACCAACTTTAATATTTTGCGCAAATGCCTTGTGCACCTCAAGAAATGAATCCTCATCGATGATCCCGTCAATAACATCTTGCATATCATACGGTTTGTTAGGGTTATCCGGTACAATATCTGAAAGTGCGCTCCTGCTCTCGTTCTCCCGCATATCGTAAGGATACACCGGCGCCGGTTCTTCGCAATTTTGAGGAATATAGCTCAATAGATCTTTGATGGTTTCGAGACATGCCGCGCCGTTTGGCGATGCAAAATGCGCGACGCCCGATTTTACCGAATGGGTAGAGGTGCCGCCCAGTTCTTCTGATGTTACCTCTTCTTGCGTTACTGTTTTTACCACATTCGGGCCGGTCACAAACATGTAAGAGTTATTTTCTACCATCAATATAAAATCGGTAATAGCGGGAGAGTAAACCGCTCCGCCGGCGCAAGGGCCCATGATTGCAGAGATCTGGGGGATGACACCGGAGGCCAAAGTATTTCTGTAGAATATGTCGGCATAACCGCCAAGCGATACGACTCCTTCTTGTATCCGGGCACCCCCGGAATCATTCAGGCCTATAACCGGTGCCCCATTTTTCATGGCGAGATCCATTATCTTGCAAATCTTAGCCGCGTGCGCTTCTGCCAGGGAACCTCCAAAAACCGTGAAGTCCTGTGAATATACGTAAGTCAGTCTGCCATTGATGGTACCGTACCCTGTGATCACTCCATCTCCAAGGAACTTCTGCTTGTCCATTCCAAAATCCACGGCCCTGTGTTTGACCAGCATATCCAGCTCCTCAAATGAACCCTCATCCATGAGCAGGTCAACTCGCTCCCTGGCCGTCAGCTTGCCTTTCTTGTGTTGGATCTCGATCCGTTCTTTGCCTCCCCCCAATAATGCTTCGGCTCGCAGCTCTTCTAATTTCCTGATCTTATCTTTCATATGAATTTTTCGTAGTGTGATTTTTTAATCTTGAAACAATGCTTTTCCCTATATAATAAATAATCAACGCCAGGATAAGCAATACACCTATAACCAGTCCTCCTGCGAATATAAAACCCAAGACAAGAGGATATATTAAAACTATAGCCAGTCCGTGCATCATCAGTTTTTGGGAAGTAGTTGGATTGAATCCTGATACAAAGAAACCGTATAGGAAGTAACATGGCAATGCGTAAAGTACACCAACATAAAGGAAACCGAATACCAAATTCATGATGCAATTAATATCTTGGAGGCAACCATCATTCATCCGATGATCCATATTGGTCAATACCGCAAAGGTGAATATTGATCCACCCGTCAGATAGATCAAAAAGGATAACCACTTGAATTTATTGCCATACTTCAAATTCATAAGTTTCTTTCTTGAAGTTATCACGTAAAATCGTAAGTTAATTTGCACCTAAGGGTTGATGTATTGCACGTTTAAATGCGCTATACACTATGTTATGTAATGGATTCATTAATCTTCGAAATACTCTCTTCCATATTTATCTATAAATCCTGATTTACCTGATATTTTTACTTTAAACAAACCTCGATTATCAATGAGTCCAATATGATCATATTTAGGAAAGATAATCTGCCTTCCCTTTCTATCCATAATCCCATACTTGCCACCCTTCGTTACTTTTATATATAGTTTATCTGGAAATCTCCCATAAACCATATCGTAAGGTAATTTTTTACCTATTGTATCCACATAGATTCGTTCACCTCCTTTGAGAAGAACTTTTGATGTACCATGCCAATAGCCGGTGACAGTTATAATAGTGTCATGTAAACTAATTTCCGGCACTATTTCTCTCCCTCCTTTATCTATGAGAAAGTACTTTCCATCTTTTCTTACCCAAGCTCTATTCTCCGAAAAATATGAAATGCCATCATAAATTAATGGAATGACTATTTCGCCATTCAAATTAATGAAACCACATTTATGATCTATACAAACAGATACCAGATCTTCTCGCACTGTTCCAATTTCGTCATAAACAGGTGCAACAACCTCTTTGCCCTTATAATTGACATAACCAAACTTACCATTAACTGTCACTTTAACGATGGTTTCATTTTCATTAACAACTGATGGGAATTTATTGCCTACATCGTCATATTTTATTGAAGTGATCTCTAACCCGTTCTCATCAATAAAACCATATTTCTCATTTATCTTTACGTAAGCAAACGCTCCATTGAATTGTCCCACCTCATCATATATTATTTTGGTTAATTGTTCTCCATCACTTTTATAAAATCCAATTTTATCATTTATTCGAACAGAAAAAATATTTCGTTTAATTTCCGAGATACCATGTCGAGGCGAAATAATTTCTTTTCCTGATTTATCAATATATCCATACTTGCCATTTAGCTCGACTTGAAAAAGGCCTCCATGTCCATGATCCCATCTTATCTGATCATATATCGGAGGAATGATTTCAATTCCTGAGCTATCAAACAACCCTAATTTGTCTTTGCGGTCTGGCCCATACCACATTGTGGTCATATAGAACTGCCCCTTTTTTATCTCCTTAATACTTCTATACTTAAAGGGGACAATGGTTTGGTCTTCCATATCAACTATTCCATAAAACTGACCATTAAAAACTATGGCACGTTGATTATTAAGGAAACTTACGTATTCATATTCTCCTAAGAATCTCCAATTTCCATCCTTATCTATTGACCCGGGCTTGTTTTCAAAATTAACCCAGGCTCTGCCTTTATAAAATGGTTGTGCAGTGTTATACTTGTGGGGAACCTTTAATTTTCCGGTACTATCAATATATCCATATTTATCTTTATAAACGGCTGCATAACCTTCACTCATTTTCTCTATACTTCTGTAGCATGGAGAAACAATCTCCTTTCCTAAGGAGTCTATTAGTCCCCATAATTTATTGTCATTGCTTATTCGCGCATATCCATTATCCAAGTTTCCTATATAATCGTATTTGCAAATCAATCTACCTTGTTTATTGATTAGAACTTTCTTACCCTTATATCTAGCGCTTACAAGATTTGATGAGAAAACAGAAAGATAAGTGTACTTTGGTTTAATTATTATTTTTCCAGTAGTATCAGCATAACCCCATAATTCACCTTTTCTATAGGGTATCAAGTCACCCCAAAGCGGCTGTGCATTAGTCTGCATGCTTAACACAAGAATTATCAGAATATTAATTGATTTTAGTCTTTTCATATTTTAAAATCACCTAACCACCAGTTAAAAGTCGTTTATCTGGCAGTCATCTTGCCTTTCTTATGTTGCACTTCAATACGTTCCTTTCCCCCACCCTGTAATGCTTAGGTTTGCAGTTCTTCTAATTTTTTGATATTATCTTTCATATAAATTTTTCGGAGTGTGATTCTTTAATCTTGAAGCAATTCTTTTCCAGATATAATAAATAACCAGCGCCAGGATAAGCCACACGCCTATAACCAGTCCTCCCGCGAATATAAATCCCAGGACAATTGGAAACATTGTTAGCATAGTCATTACATGGATAATTACTTTGTTAGTTCTTGTTGGACTGGGAAAACCCGATATATAGAAACTGTAAAGGAAGTAACATGGCAACGCGTAAAGTACACCAACATAAAGGAAACCGAATGCCAAATTCATGATGCAATTAATATCTTGGAGGCAACCATCATTCATCCAATAATCCATATTGGTTAATACCGCAAAGGTGAATATTGATCCTCCCGTCAGATAGAACAAAAAGGATAACCACTTGATTTTTCGGGCATAGTTTAGATTCACAATTTTCTTCATCAGAGTTAAATTGTTGCTGACAAATTATTATTCTTTCACCAGTTTATATCGTCGCTTCACACCTTTTGAACCCACTTCAACGAAATAAACACCCGCCGGTTCTTTAAACTCAAATTGGTGAATTGAGGCGTTGATGTTTGCTGCTTGATAAACCAATTGACCCGTAACAGTATATACTCTTATTGACACGTCTCTTAGATTCCCAAGATCAATATTTACGAGTCCCGAGTTTGGGTTAGGGAAGATGGATACATTGTAAAACAACGGGTTTTCCTCTATACTCAGGGTTGATATAGTTACACAAACCGAAGTATCCGTACAACCATTGTTCGTTACTTCAACTGCATAAAAACCATTTTTAGAGGCGGTAAAACTTTGCACTGTTGCACCGGTAATTGCAACGTAATTATTATTGCAATCCAGCCACTGGTAAACGGCTCCTGTTGCATTAGCAGTAATAGTAGGGTCAGACGCACTTACGCCTACATTGACGGTATTGATGGTTAAGTTCAGGGTGACCACCGAATCACAACCTCCGCTATTAGTTAAAGTATGAGTTGCGCTATTGTTGCTTGAAGTATACATATTCCCATCGATCCAGGTGTATGAATCACAAGCGGTGATAACATCCGTGCCTGTGCTACTTGCTGTTATTGTTAGGTTTAACGTAACCACCGAATCACAACCTGTGGCGTTGGTTAAGGTATGGGTTGCGGTATTGTTACTAGTGATATAAGTATTATTATCAATCCAAGTGAGACTGTCGCAGCTGGTAAGAACATCTGTTCCTGTATTGGAGTTGTTGATGGTTAAGTTCAGTGTAACCACAGAATCACAACCTCCGCTATTAGTTAAAGTATGAGTTGCGCTATTGTTGCTTGCGGAATAGGTATTCGCGTCGATCCAGGTGTATGAATCGCAGGCAGTAATGACATCTGTCCCCGTGTTTGGAGTACACTGACTTAACATCTGGACAAAAGCATCATAACTGCCATTTGATGTCAAATTGAAGGTTGACGCACCCGGGTCAAAATCTACGGTGGTTTCATAGTTTCCGGTTACGAACACATTGCCTGAAGCATCTGTGATGATGGAAAAACCTTCATCGCCTATTGTTCCTCCCATTGATTTGGCCCAAATAAAATTTCCAGCGGCATCTAACTTTTGTATAAAAGCATCCCAAAGACCATTTGACGTTAAATTGAAGGTCGACGCACCAGGATCAAAATCCACGGTTGCTCCAAAATATCCAGTTATTAACACATTGTTCGAAGTGTCGGTGGCGATGGAATTACCTCCATCAAATGATGTACTTCCCACGGATTTGGCCCAAATAAAATTTCCACTAGCATCTAACTTTTCGATGAATATTTCGTCGTTGCCATTTGAAGTTAAACTGAAAGTCGCTGCACCCGGATCAAAATCCATGGTACCGTCATAATAACCAGTTATTAATACATTACCCGAGGCATCGGTAGTGATAGATTTACCTTCATCCAATAATGTTCCACCAATGGATTTGGCCCAGACAAAATTTCCACCGGCAGTTAACTTTTGGATAAAGACATCGCCGCTGCCATTTGAACTTATATTGAAAGTTGCTGCACCCGGATCAAAATCTACCGTGCCCACATAATATCCCGTTATATAAACATTACCCGAGGCATCCAACGTAATTGAATTGCTTTTATCACCAAATATTCCGCCTACGGATTTGGCCCAAATAAAATTCCCAGACCCATCTAACTTTTGTATAAAAACATCATTTAATCCATTTGAAGTTAAATTGAAGGTCGCGGCACCCGGATCAAAATCTACGGTGTTTTGATAAATACCGGTAACGTACACATTTCCTGAGGCATCTGTAGTGATAGAATAACCGAAATCTCCAGATGTTCCTCCGATGGATTTGGCCCAAATAAAATTTCCGCCAGTATCTAATTTTTGAATAAAAATATCTTCCTGACCATTGGAGGTTAAATTGAAGGTCGCCGCGCCCGGATCAAAATCTACGGTGCCCAGATACCTTCCTGTTATATATAGATTGCCTGAGGCGTCGATAGTAATCGATTGGCCTTCATCGTATAATGTTCCGCCCATGGATTTAACCCAAATAAAATTCCCTAAGGCATCGAACTTTTGGATAAAAATATCCCAAAATCCGTTTGATGTCAAATAGAAAGTTGCTGCACTCGGATCAAAATCTGCCGTGCCCTCATAATGTCCGGTTATATACAGATTGCCCAATGCGTCCGTGGCGATGGACTGACCCACATCATTTGATATTCCACCCATAGAATTGGCCCATTCGAAATTGACAACTTGGCTATGAACCGCCGTTGTTAACAGACTTACTAGAAGTCCTAAACAGATTTTTTTCATTCTTACTCTTTTATCAGATTATATAGTCGATTCAGACCTTGCGTGCTTATTTCAACGAAATAAACACCGGCCGGTTCTTTAAATTCAAATTGGTGAAGTGAGGCGTTGATGTTCTCTATTTCATAAACCAGCTGGCCGTGAACATTAAAAACTTTTATAGATACGTCACGCAGATTCCCAAGATCAATATTTATGAGTCCTGAGTTTGGGTTAGGGAAGATGGATACTCCATTAAACAAACTGCTCTCCTCGATACCCGCTAATACTATTGTGATACATAATGAAGTATCTGTACAACCATTTTCTGTTACTTCAACTGCGTAAGCACCATTTGTAGATGCGGTGAAGCTTTTCGATGTCTCCCCGGTAATTATTGCGTAACTATTATTACAATCCAACCACCGATACGCGGCTCCTGTTGCATTAGCAACGATGCTGGGATCAACTGTAGTCACAGTTACATCTACGGTATTGATGGTTAGGTTCAGTGTAACCACTGAATCACAACCTGCAGCGTTGGTTAAAGTTTGAGTTGGAGTATTGGTACCTGAAGCATATGTATTTCCATCGATCCAGGTGTAAGAATCACAGGCGGTGATGACATCTATTCCAGTGTTCGAAAAACATTGACTCAACTTTTGGATAAAAACATCTTGAGAACCATTTGAAGTCAAATTGAA
>JACZTA010000121.1 GCA_022573915.1 Bacteroidota bacterium
GGAGCGCGGACTCAATGAGAATACCAATGGACTTATTCGACAATATTTTCCAAAGAACTCTGACTTGACAACTCCAAATACTACTAAGGTACGCTTTGTTCAAAATAGACTTAACAATAGACCAAGAAAATCTTTAAACTTTAAAAAACCTGCAGAACTTTTTTTTAAAAAAACTGTCGCACTTGAAACTTGAATTCACCAAGTTAAACAAACTGTCAATTTTAAAGCAAAATTCTCATGGTCGTGCCTTGATGGGTCCTGGACTCTTTAACCGTCAGTTTACCGCCGTGGTATTGATCGATAATTCGTTTCGCCAGACTCAAACCAAGCCCCCACCCTCTTTTCTTTGTACTGTAGCCGGGCTTAAATACTTCGCTTTTTCTCTTGGCGTCTATGCCGCGGCCATTATCTGAAATATCAATACAGACGCGATGCCGGCCATTTTTCAACTGCTTCAAATTTATTTCGATTCGGCCAACATCCTTTTCAATGGCATCTATTGCATTTTTCAATAAATTTTCAATCACCCATTCAAATAAATCTTTGTTGAGCGCAACAGTTGAGTTAACGTGATAATTCTCAACAATCTTCACCCGCTTACCCCCTTGCGGAAGCCGGGTTTTAAAATACCTGACCACATCTGAAATAATGGAGGCTATTTTTTCTTCTTTTAAATCTGCCTTAGAGCAGAAGAAGAGCTTTCCTGACTCGAATCGCGAGCTTCTTGTAAAAACCTTGAATCAGCAGTACAAGGATCTTTCTATTTCTAATCCTGTTCAAAAAAACATCGCATCACTCAGTAGTGAAAATACTTTCACCATTACTACCGGCCAGCAACTGCATATTTTTTCGGGTCCGCTTTATTTTATATACAAAACCTTTAGTACCATCAACCTGGCAGAAGAGCTTAACAAAGTATATCCGGGAAATCATTTTGTGCCCGTTTTTTGGCTCGAAGGCGAGGATCACGATTTTGATGAGATAAAATCCTTGAATATCTTCGACAAAGAGCTTACCTGGAACGAGGAGGTCGGTGGACCGGTTGGAGACGTCAATATTAAAAATCTCACCAAGCTGCTTCCCCAGCTAAAGGAGATTATGGGAGAAGGCACTAATGCCGGCGAGTTGAATAACTTGTTTGATCTGGCATATCAGGCGCAATATAGTTTGCAACAAGCAACTCAGATCTTGCTGCATGAGTTATTCAAGGATTACGGGTTAGTTGTTTTGAATCCTGCTGACAGTGAAATGAAAAAACTGTTTTCAGATATAACGTTTCAAGATATTACGGAGAATCATTCCTATAAATTGGTAAACGATACGATAAATCAGTTGGAGAAGAACTATAAGGTGCAGGCAAAGCCAAGAGAGATCAATTATTTCTATATGACGGGAAATTTTAGAGAACGGATTGTGAGCGAAGAGGGCGTTTATAAGGTCATGAACACCGATATTAAATTTACGGAGGCGGAGCTAAAAAATGAACTAAGCGAATATCCTGAGCGATTTAGTCAGAATGTACTGATGCGGCCTTTATTTCAGGAAACGATCCTGCCGAATGTGGGTTATGTCGGAGGAGGGGCGGAGATTGCTTATTGGGCGGAGTTGAAATCTACCTTTGAAATATACGGTATCCCTTATCCGGTTTTGTTGTTGAGGAATTCGTTAACCTGGATAAACAAAAGCACCGCAAAAAAGCTAAGGAAACTCGATGTGAAATGGGAAAAGATCTTTCTTTCGGAGCAGGATTTAAAAAAGGAGTTCACTGACAACCACATTTCTGAAAACACCTCCTTAAAGGAAGAAATATCTGCTATTCGAAACGAATATGAAAAAATGGCTGCAAAAGCTTCAAAACTGGATCCTACATTGAACACCCATGTAATGTCTGAAGCAGCAAGAACAGAAAAAGACATCAAGCATTTGGAAAAGAAACTCGAAAAGGTCGCCGAACAAAAGATCAAAAAAGATTTGGATCAGCTTACGAATATCAAATCCAAACTTTTTCCCAATGGCGGTCTGCAGGAACGGACAGATAATTTCATTGCTTATTACCTTGACCAGGGAAAAGGATTCTTTAATACTCTAAAGCAAGAATTGGATCCTTTAGAAAAGAACTTCATCGTTTTAGTGGACGAGGCTGAATAAGCGCCCCCATCTGACCTTTTTCCAGGGAACTTTCTCACTATAATTAAGCGATAGCCAAATAAACACCGCCTTTCCAACGATATGGTTTTCCGGCACGAATCCCCAATAGCGCGAGTCGGCTGAGTTATGACGGTTATCACCCATCATAAAATAATAATCCATTTTGAATGTGTATTCGCTTGCTTGTTCACCATTGATAAATATCCTGTTTAGTTTTATCTCCACCTCATTATCGTCATAAAACTCAATAATTCTTCGGTAAAGAGACAGGTTATTGGTGTGCAACTTCACGGTTAATCCTTTATATGGGATGGTAATAGGCCCATAATAATCGAGGTTGCTGATGATCGTGGGGTCTTCAGGGAAGAGAAGCGTTTCTGATGCCTCATTCTTATCCGATATAAGCAGTTTCACAGACGTGACAATCTTAAAATTTGCGACTTTCTTTTTAAGCTCAGCAGTCATGTTCATGTGATATAGTATTTTCCCATCTTCAAAAACTATGTTTACTTCCTTAATTCCCAAATTTTCCAAGGTATGCTCATTGAGCCTGTGTCCATCTGTTTTTACTTCATATGTAAACTGTAAATCCGTAGGATTCTCTACCTCATTTCCATTTATGAATAACTGCGAGTTTTCAATAAACAACGTATCACCCGGTATCCCAACACATCTTTTAATGTAGTTCTCTCTTTTGTCCACCGGCCTGAAATCTTCCCTCGGGTAATTAAAAACCACCACGTCATTATTCTTGATCTTCCCAAACCCCGGTAATCTCCTATAAGGTAATTGCACCCAATCCACATAAGCCTTAGTACCAATCAGAGGCATTGTATGGTGTGCAAAGGGAAACGCCAGAGGTGTAATAGGGATGCGGGGTCCGTAATGAAGTTTGCTTACAAAGAGAAAGTCACCCACCAATAATGATTTTTCCATAGAAGAAGTAGGAATGGTATAGGCTTCAATTATAAAGGCACGAATCAAAGTTGCAGCTACAACTGCAAAGATGATAGCATCGCCCCATTCTCTTGCCTTGGATTTCTTTTTCTTCGATTTTCTCAATACAAAATATAAACCCAAGGTCATCACCCCGGCAAAGATTACAAAGATCAGTCGTCCTATCTTAATATTTTTGAACATTGATTATCTTTTATTTAATCTAAAGTTTAACAGATCGTTCATATCGAAAAAACCTTCTTTTCCTATGAGCCATTCGGCTGCGTGCAGTGCACCTTCCGCAAAACCTGCCCGGGAATGAGCCGTATGCTTGATTTCGATATCATCAACGTCGGATTTATAATTAACTGTATGGGTGCCCGCGACATTAACTTTTCTTAACGATTGGATCACCAGGTCTTCCTTATCTGTTGATTCCTCATTTGTCCAACGCGACTTCCTACCCAAATTCTTTATCATATCTTCTGCCAGTAATATGGCTGTCCCACTGGGGGAATCAATCTTTTCAGTGTGATGTACTTCTGTAATAACGGGATCATACTGATCCTGATCGTTCATCATCAGGGCCATCTCGCTGCTTATTCGAAAAAATATATTTGCACCTACGCTGAAATTTGATGCATAGAAAAACGATTTGCTGTTTTCAATGCAATATTTCCTGGCCGCTTCTAATTCTTCATTCCATCCCGTAGTGCCTGAAACTACTGGTACATCTTTATCAAAACAAGCTTGCACATGCTTTGCTGCCTGCTCCGGAGTACTGAACTCTATAGCAACATCTATTACGGAAAGATCAATGTTGTCATGTAGTTGATCATCGACATCGATCTTAAAACTGATCTCATGACCTTTTTGGGCAGCAATTTCTTCAATCGCTTTACCCATTTTTCCATATCCTAAGATGGCAATTTTCATTCGAACAGCGCAAAATTAACGAATCAATGCTTAATACTACAAATGGATGCTTTTATATGTATTGGAGTTCCACGTCGAAAATTGTCTCCCGAACGAATAATATTCCGTATTTTTGCGGGACTTTTCCGAATAAAATAATTAAATAATCAGATAAGGAAATTATGAAAACCACTCTAAGGATTTTACTCGTGGCGGCTATTGTCGTTTGTTTTGCTGCTAAAACCTTAATGGCTCAAATGGAAGAATGGCAGGTTGTTTATTCCGGCACTACAACTAATGGAACAGATCAGGCATTCGCGATCGTCTGTGGAGATTCCGGTTACTCCTACGTGACAGGGTATGTTTCAAATACGGGTACTGTAGTTGATATGTATACCGTAAAATATGATGCAAATGGAGCCGTCCTCTGGTCTAATACTTATGATGCTGTGAACGGGAACGATTGGGGTAACGCAATCGCCATAGATAAAAAAGGAAATGTTTATGTGACTGGAAGAAGTGATAGCACAGGTACGGACGCAGACATCATAACGATTATGTATAAACCGAATGGAGATTCAGTTTGGGGTGCACGATATTACGACACGCTGGCTGCTTTTAGCGATTATGGTTCTTCTATTGCCGTAGACGATTACGGCAATGTTTATGTTTGCGGCCGGGTAAATGACGGCTCTTCACCTAATTATATTGTACTCAAGTATGATAATACCGGGAAGTTAAAATGGAGCAAAACTTATGACCCGAACGGAGGTGATGATTATGCGTGGGCTATTGCGGTGGACGCCTCAGGTAATGTATACGTAACCGGAGAAAGTGATGGCACCACTACGCTTCGCGATTATGCTACTATTAAATATGATTCTCTGGGCACTCAACTTTGGGTAAAGCGGTATTTTACTACTACAAATGGTTTTGATGTTGCACGCGCACTGGTACTGAACGATTCAGGGCACGTGTTTGTAACAGGGTATAGCCAGGGCAACACAGGAACAACGGGTATGGACTATGCCACCATAAAATATGATTCAAACGGAGATACGGTATGGGTGAGAAGATATAACGGCACACTTGGAAATGGAGTGGACTGGGGTAAGGATTTGAAAGTAGATAAATCCGGGAACGTATATGTTACGGGAAAGAGTCAGGGAAGTGGCACGAATTACGATTATTTAACAATCAAATACAATGCCTCGGGTGATAGCCTATGGACGCAACGTTATAACAATCCTGCGGCAAATAATATTGATCTGGCTAATGCCATTGGTCTTGATAATTATGGTAATTGTTATGTATCCGGTGGTAGTTATGGTTTCGGTACTTCTTCAGATTATATGACCATTAAGTACAATAGTGCCGGAACTCAAATGTGGTCCGAAAGAAAGATTGGTTTAGGTTCTTATGATGAAGTACTGGCAATGTGCGTACATCCAAATGGTAATATTTTTGTGACAGGAAAAAGTATACAATCAGGGGTGGACTTTTTGACCGTGAAATATTGTCAAAATCCGGTGGCGAGTGCGGGAAATGATACCTCTATGTGTACGGGCGACACAGCCTTCTTAGCTGCCAGTGGTGGTGTTACCTATAGCTGGACGCCTTCAGCCTTTTTGAGTAGCACTACCATTCGAAACCCTTTCACTACAACCACAGTTACCAGGGATTATATCGTGACTGTATTTAACGGTACAGGTTGTTGGTTGATGGATACAGTTACTATCACGGTAAATGCAGGAGCTGTTGCTGACGCAGGAAATGATACTACAATTTGTCAGGGAGATACGGTGCAATTAATTGGGACCGGTGGTACAATCTATGCATGGACACCTTCATCCTCACTTCTCAATGCCAATACGGCAACACCCCTGGCTTTCCCCACTGATACGACCACCTATGGACTATTGGTAATAAATTTATCGGGCTGTGTAGATTTTGACACGGTTATAGTAAATGTGAATCCTGCACCTATTGCCGGATTTACTTCCTCTGATACGGTCCTGGTGGCTATGTTTACTGATACCTCACAATACGGAACGAGTTGGATCTGGTACTTTGGTGATGGAGATACCAGTCACCTCCAAAATCCAACCCATGTTTATATGAGTCCGGGTAGTTATCAGGTTTGCCTGGTCACAATCAACAGCTGTGGTAAGGATTCTACCTGCGACTCCATCGGTATACTGATCACCAGCCTGGCAAATATTTTAGGGGATCACACGATCAACATTTATCCTAATCCATTTACCAACTCTACTGTGATCAACTTTGACCCTCGTAATGGTTTTTCCGGTGAGAATATCGAGTTTGTTCTTTACGATCTTGTTGGCACTGAGATAAGGAGAATTCAAATCAATCAGCGCAAAGTAGTGTTGGATAGAGAGGATCTATCCAATGGTGTTTACATCTACAAAGTGGTGAACCAACAAGGTTCAATAGGAAACGGAAAACTGGTGATCTATTAAAGCGCTAACGATTGAAGTTAAAAGACAGCGACAGCCCGCTGTAAAACCCTGAATTGATCCTGTTCCGTACAGGCTGAATATGAAAACTCAAGTCGTCCCCTACGTTGAAATCGTATAGATGCCCGTCCACATTGGCATCCACAATATTGAGTACATATAATAATGCACCCGAAAGGAAACTCACGTCAATATATTTTCTGTAATA
Organism: Bacteroidota bacterium; assembly: GCA_022573915.1. Classification (GTDB taxonomy): domain Bacteria; phylum Bacteroidota; class Bacteroidia; order Chitinophagales; family JACZTA01; genus JACZTA01. Next base: position 6,685 of record JACZTA010000121.1, read on the forward strand.
ATCCCGAAGTTCCAGAATGTTGGCATCAGAAAACACGACTAAGTCAGGATTTGCACAGGTAGTGTCGAGCCTGCAAATACGTTCGTTTCTGTATAAATTATATTTATTGAAGTTATAATCGATCGAGTAAGCGACTATTGCCGCGCCACCATAGATGATTGGTATTTTCCAATACTTGCGATTGTATGCCTGTCCTAATCCGGGTAGTATTGCCGACATGATCGCCGCTCGTTTTGGCGAGTGTTTAGCAGGTTCTTCATCCTCCTGAATATCAAGGTTTAAATTTAAGGAAGCTGCAAATGAAATCTGCGAAGATGCATTTGAACTAAAGCATAAGATTAGAACCAGACCTATTACGGCATTCCTCATTTGAATAAAAATACTACTTATTCAGTATTTCCAATATCCTGTTTAGATCGTCGGTGGAATAGTAAGAAATAACTAGTTCACCTTTGTTACCTTTTTTGGGTTTGATCAACACTCTGGTGCTAAGATGTGATGAAAGTTCATCCTCTATCTTTAAGAGTGCCGGATCTTTTTGATTCTCTTTAGGTTTGGTGGTGGGCGATCCTTGTGAATTTCTTTCCTGAAGATCCCTCACGAGGTCTTCCACTTGTCTGACTGAATAGTGTTTGACAAGTATGTCTTTGTATACTTTTAACTGTTGGATAGGATTCTCCATGCTGATCAACGCACGAGCATGCCCCATCGTTATTTTATTTTCTTTGATACCCAACTGGATCTCGGGTAGCAATTTCAGCAGCCTCAGATAATTGGTAACAGTAGTTCTGTCTTTACCCATGCGTGCTGCCAAAGCATCCTGAGTAAGGGAACATTCTTCGATCAGCCTTTTGTAATTGATTCCAATTTCTATAGCATTAAGATCTTCCCTTTGTATATTTTCGATCAAAGCAATTTCCAATATCTCCTGGTCATTTGCCAACCTGATGTATGCCGGTATATCGGTAATCTTTGACATTTGCGAAGCGCGCAATCTCCTTTCACCGGCAATCAATTGATATTTCTCATTGCTTAATCTTCTTACCGTTATAGGCTGGATCACTCCATGAATCTTGATGGAATCCGCAAGATCTTGCATTTTCTTTTTGTTAAAGGTAGCCCTGGGTTGAAATGGATTGACCTCGATCTGATCTAATGGAAGGTTTTCTATATAACCCACCTTTGAATCAGGCCCGGTAGTGGATCCTTTCTTCTCTATCATGGATGCCGCGGCATCACTATCAGGTTCAGTAAGACTCTTACTGGTCAGGAAATCTGTGCCGGCATCATCCAATAAAGCTTTTAATCCGCGACCTAATGCATTTCTCTTCTTAGCCATGAGTTTCTACGGGATATCAGTTATTCATCTTTAACGTCAGATTCTTTTGCAATATTTCGTTTGCCAGATTCAGGTAGTTGACGGCGCCTTTCGAAGAGGCTTCGTACATGATCGCAGGTTTACCAAAACTGGGCGCTTCGCCAAGCCTGGTGTTTCTATGAATCACCGTAGAGAAAACCAGACCGTCAAAATGCTTATTCACCTCTTCCAGCACCTGGTTGGATAACCTGAGTCTCATATCGTACATGGTTAGAAGCAAGCCCTCAATTTCCAGATCAGGATTTAACCTCGATTGAATGATTTTAATAGTATTCAATAGTTTTCCTAATCCTTCCAAGGCAAAATATTCGCACTGAATAGGAATGATCACTGAATTTGAAGCTGTTAAAGCGTTAACCGTAATAAGGCCAAGTGAAGGAGAACAATCAATAAAAATAAACTCATATTTATCAATTATCGGTTTCAAGATTTTCTTCAGGATGTTCTCCCGGTTTGGATAGTTGATCAACTCAATTTCAGCACCCACAAGATCCAAATGTGCCGGAATCATATCCAGATTAGGTGTTTCCGTATGGATGATTGCATCTTTGGCCGCACTTTCTTTTATCATACATTCGTAAATACTTTTCTTGATGTTGTTAGGGTCGAACCCAAAACCGGAGGTAGAGTTCGCCTGCGGATCCGCATCGATCAACAAGGTCTTATGCTCCAACACAGCTAAGCTCGCTGCAACATTCATTGCGGTGGTTGTCTTTCCAACCCCTCCTTTTTGATTAGCTATTGTTATTATCTTTCCCATTAAACTTTTAATATTATTTTGTTAAAAATATGTTTTCTTTTCCTGCCGATCGCTGACAGGAATATATTTCTGATATTCTGATCAGTTAATTATTATTAGCAACAGCTTCAGAGCCAACTTCCACAGTCTCCCCTATATTCATGAGGAATAACTCTTTCCCCGCTTGCTTAAATTTATCCTTAGCCTCATTATGATCGATCTCGATAAATCCAAAGGTGTCGTAATGCATACCAATTATCTTGTCGCACTGAATAAACTCCGCGGCTTTTACAGCGTCATCCACACCCATCGTAAAATTATCACCCAGTGGCAAAATGGCGAAATTCAGTTTTGCCATATCAGGAATTAGCTTCATATCCATCGTAAGGGCAGTATCGCCGGCATAATAAAAGGTTTCATCCACTCCCTGTATTAAAAAACCGCCGGGGTTCCCGCCATAAGTACCGTCAGGTAAAACACTTGAGTGTACTGCATTCAAATATTTAACCTTACCGAAATCGAAATTCCATGCTCCACCGTGATTCATGGGATGACCATCCTCAAAACCCTTACCCCCAAACCAAGTGACGATCTCGTAGTTAGAGATCAACTTAGCGCCTGTTCGTTTTAATATGGCTTCTGCATCCGCGATATGGTCTTCGTGACCGTGACTTAATAACAAATAATCCACCGGGATACTTTCGGTATCAACATTCTTGGCCAATTCATTCAGGGTGATATATGGATCAAACAACAAATTCTTGCCACCTACATTAGCTAAAAAACAGGCATGGCCGTAATATGTAAGCTTCATGTTTCAAGAATTTTTTCGTAAAATATCGGTGTAAATCCAATCACAAAACTAAGAATTATTTGAGAATTTAGTTTTTCTGAAGCTATTAGTTATCAATAGTTATAAACAGTACTGTATTTATTTCTATACGTTGCCAATAAATAATATTTTTGCAGATTCTTACATAACAAAACAGAAAAGTTGAAAACAAAATTCATTAATTTATTTGTAGGGTTTTTGATTATGCTACTTCTCGCGCAATGCCGAAGCCGACGATCGGAATTTTCCTACGTGTTTAGATATAATGAAGCCTCCGGGATTTCTTCGTTGGATCCTGCATCAGCCTCGTGGCGCGCTAATATCTGGGCAGTCAATCACCTGTTTAATGGACTTCTTCAATTGGACGATGACCTGAAGATCCTGCCATCAATCGCGAAGGACTGGGATATTTCTTCCGACGGATTGACTTATACTTTCCAACTTAGAAACGATGTGTTTTTTCACCAGGATGAACTATTTGGTGCCGAAGGAACCAGGAGGGTCAACGCAGAAGATTTTGTTTACAGCTTGTCGAGGATCATCGATCCAGCCGTTGCTTCTCCGGGAAATTGGGTGTTGAGAGAATGGGTAAGTACTGATGAACCGTTTAAAGCTTTGGATGATACTACTTTCCAGATCAAGCTAAAGACTCCTTACTATCCCTTTCTTAATCATTTAACCATGCAGTATTGCTTTGTGGTTCCACGCGAAGTGGTGGAGAAATACGGAAGAGATTTTCGGGCGCATCCCGTTGGCACCGGACCCTTTGTATTTCAATACTGGGAAGAAGATTCCAAGCTGACGCTGACGAGAAACAATAATTATTTTGAAGAACTGGGTGAACATCCTAATTTCATTCAGGCGATTGAAATATCGTTTATCAAAGATGAACACCTCGCTTATATGAAACTACTGCAAGGAGAATTTCATTTCCTTTCAGGGGTTGATGGCACATATAAAGATGAAATCCTCAATATTGAAGGAGAGCTACACCATGATTTAAGGGATATAATTAAAATGGAAAAGCATCCCTACATGCATACACAGTATTTGGGAATATTAATGACACCGGGTCCGGATGAACAGGCTAATAATCCCAATAACCCTCTTTTACGCAAGGCAGTCAGAAAAGCAATTAATTATGGTATTGATAAAGAGCGGATGATCAAATATCTAAGAAGAAATATTGGAGTACCGGCAAATTATGGTTTTGTGCCAATGGGAGTATTCAATAGTTGGCCCGCTTCCGACGGCGATAACGAACATTTGCTTCCATATAGCTTTGATCAAACCAAAGCAATTAAATTGCTCGAGGAGGCCGGTTATACAAAAGGAGAAGGTATTCCTCCTATCACAATTTATACCAATAACACTTATGTAGATCTGTGTACCTTC
>JACZTA010000122.1 GCA_022573915.1 Bacteroidota bacterium
CCCTACCATGTTTTATCCAATACCAAAGCTATCAAGGCCACAGGTAAATAGACAAACGAACCTAACATTAGCATCCTCGCCGATTTCAGGTCACATTTCCTGTAAAGATTTATAGCTTGATATAAGAAGAAACCTCCGACTGCAACAAGTATAATTGCAGAATATATTCCGGTATATCCAAATTTAGCCGGTAATAAGCTAATTGGTATTAATAATAATGTATAAATAATTGCATGAAATGCGCTGGATTTTCCGCGCCCTTTTGCCGAAGGAAGCAATTGTATGCCTGCCTTTTTATAATCATCCTCCAGGACCCAGGCAATAGCCCATGTATGCGGAAACTGCCATATAAACTGAATACCAAATAACATCCAGGCGGTAATGCCGAGATTATTAGTTGCTGCCACCCATCCTATCAGGACGGGTATCGCACCCGGAAATGCTCCCACGAACACGGCCGCGGAAGATTTCTTTTTCATAGGTGTGTAAACAAAAGCGTAGAGTATCAATGCTATAATACCTAAAACAGCGCTTAGCGGGTTTATAAAATAGCCAAGGATAAAAATACCTGTAACCCCTAACAGCAACGCAAAGATCGAAGCCTCATCCATTCCTAACCTATTCGATGGTAGTGGCCGTTTAGCCGTTCTTGACATTAACTTATCCGTATCTCTTTCCAATATTTGGTTAAGCGCATTTGCAGAGCCGGTAATCAGGAATCCACCAAGCAGTAACAAGATAAAATGCCCCCATAAAATTTTACCGTTCGCACCCATTAGATATCCCATGGCGCTTGAAAAAACCACCAGTGATGTAAGTCTCATTTTTACCAGTTGGGTATAACCTACCAGCCTGGAGGCAATCACTGCGGAAAACTGGGTAATATTTGGTTTGGCTGTTAACACTGCTTAGTATGGTTTTCTAATGCTCCGGTTCGATTTCGTCAGCAGATACAGGTGTTGTTTGGGGTATAAAATCATTTTCGGAGTCACCGTTCTTACTATAATCATAGGCCCATCTGTGTACTTCGGGTATTTCACCCGGCCAGTTACCATGTCCAGTCTTGATAGGTGTGGTCCACTCAATGGTAACTGATTTCCATGGATTCATAGTTGCCTTGCGACCGTGGAATATGCTGTAGAAGAAGTTGATTATGAATAAGAACTGAGCGGTGAATCCAATAATTGCTGCGACTGTAATAAATTGGTTCAAGTCTGCAAAACCTCCAAAAGCCTGGAAATTCGAGAACTCAAAATATCGTCTTGGGACGCCTGCCATTCCAATATAGTGCATTGGCCAGAATACTCCATAGGCGCATACAATGGTTAAGAAGAAATGGAGATACCCCAGATTTTTATTCATCATCCTTCCAAACATCTTAGGGAACCAATGATAAATTCCTGCGAACATTCCGAATATGGCAGACAATGCCATCACAATATGAAAGTGAGCTACAATGAAGTAGGTATCGTGTAATTGAATGTCGATTGCGGGGTTACCCAAAAATAATCCTGTCAATCCTCCTGCTATGAAGGTGGAGACAAATCCAATTGAAAATAACATTGCAGGTGTTAACCGGATGTTACCTTTCCATAAGGTGGTCACCCAATTAAACACCTTTATCGCCGAGGGTACGGCGATTATCAGCGTCAATAACATAAACACCGACCCAATGAACGGATTCATGCCTGTCACAAACATATGATGTGCCCAAACCACGAATGAAAGGAATCCAATTGCCAGCAGAGATCCAACCATCGCCCTGTATCCGAAGATAGGTTTGCGTGCGTTTACTGCCAGTACTTCCGATACGATACCCATCGCAGGCAGGATGATAATATATACTTCAGGATGCCCTAAGAACCAGAACAAGTGCTGGAACAGGATGGGGCTTCCTCCACTCAGTATTTCTCCTGTGGAAGTCCTCAAGGCTTCACCTGCAATATAAATGTCTGATAAGAAAAAGCTGGTACCCATTCCGCGGTCGAAGATCAACAAGACAGAGGCTGATAAAAGAACCGGGAATGAAAGCACACCAAGTATAGCCGTTACCAAGAATGCCCAAATCGTTAAGGGCAGACGCGCCATAGACATACCTTTGGTCCTCATGTTGAGTATCGTTACAATATAATTCAACCCTCCTAATAAGGCTGAGAAAATGAACAAAGCCATACTCACCAACCAATACGTCATCCCGGCACCTGAGCCGGGCGATGCCTGCGGTAAGGCACTTTGGGGTGGATAGACTGTCCATCCGGGCGATGCGGGTCCTTGTGGTAAGAAAAGCGATGAAAACATGACCACAGATGCCAGGAAGAAGAACCAATAAGACATCATATTCAGGAACGGTGACGCCATATCACGTGCACCAACCTGAAGAGGTATGAGTAGATTGGCAAAAGTGCCACTCAATCCCGCCGTGAGAACAAAGAACACCAAAACGGTACCATGAATAGTGATTAAAGCATTATAAAATTCCGGTTTCAGATCACCTTCAGGTGCCCAACTGCCTAAAATGGATTGCAGGAATGGAAAAGAATCATCAGGAAATCCGAGTTTTAAGCGGAATACCATCGACATCAAACCACCTATAACTCCCCAAAAGATTCCTGTGATCAGAAACTGCTTGGCAATGGTCTTATGATCCATGCTGAACACATATTTACGGATAAAGCTCAGCTTAGGGTGATAATGACTTTCCTCGTGCACATGCTCTTCCGTTTCTGTGACTACTTGCGGATTTTCTGTTGCCATATTTAATCGTTTTGCAACATGGAAATTACATTATTCTCTTCCACGTTGCCATTTGTTTCGGTTATTTCTATTTCTTCCCCCTCATCATTATCTTCCTTTTGATCTGCAGCCTCTTCTAATTGCTCAGCATCTGCATCATCCTCTTTATCCAGCCCCATAAAGGAGGAGTACCATGAGGTTTGTTGTTTTTCCCATTCATCATACTCTTCCTGCGTATCTACAAATACCTCCAGCCTCATATTTGAATGGCTGGCACCACATAACTCTGCGCAAGCTAATTCATAAACAAAATCAGGTTTTCCTACGTCCTTAGCCATCTGCGCGGATGTCTTGGTAGGCGTAAACCAGAACTGTGTTGGAATACCCGGTACTGCATCCATCTTAACCCTGAAGTGAGGCAGATAGAAAGAATGCAATACGTCTCTTGACCTGATCTTGAAAGCCACCGGTTGGTTCACGACGAGGTGGATCTCGGTAGGTAGAAAGTCATCCTCTGAATTAATATCTGTTGTATCAATGCCCAGTTTATTTCCGGTTCCATCATCTATGTATTCTACCATGCGTTTACCAAATACTCCGTCAACGCCGGGATACCTGGGCATCCACTCAAACTGCCTGCCGGTAATCTCTATCCACGTGACATTATCCGGTGGTTGACTTGTAATCTCATACCACCTGACGGCACCAAATCCAACGAGGACAGTCAGTGTGATGGCAGGAATCACAGTCCATAATAATTCGAGACGATGATTATCAACATAATGCAATGCTTTCTTCTTTCTGTTTCCTCTATACTTCCAGGCAAAATAAAACAGTAAGAACTCGGTAAGGATAAACACAACGCCTGTTATCAGCAAGGTTATATTGAACAACTGATCTATCCAAACACCATGTATGGATGCTGATTCAGGTAAAAATTCCGGACTATATTTTTTTATTGACCAATAGATGAGATAGAAGGAGAGTATAATAAACACGAATAACAAACCTCCATTTAACTTATTGCTGGATTCCTGTGCTTCTTCTTCACCTTTCAATACACCCAGGGACTCAAGGATCTTACTTATTTGAACGATGACGATCAAAAGGAAGACTACGCAGATTACAGCTAGAAATGATAACATAATTCGCTCTTAATATTTTACGTATTGTAAGTCATACTCTCGTTTAAATAAGGGTGATTCCTCATCATCAGTGGAGCCTTGCTCAAGGTTCTAAATACAATTAGTATAAAGGCGCCGGCAAACGTTAAGGCCATACCAATTTCAAGCAGGCCAACATGCCAATCTGATCCCATAATTCCAGGCATGATCATCACGAAGAAATCGATCCAATGGCCGCAAACAATGACCAAGGCAATAACCACAAGAAATTTAGGATTTCTCTTAGCGTCTCTCGACATCAATCCGAAGAAAGGAATACAGAAATTAATTATCAGATTTGCGAAAAACAAAAACTTGTAATGCTCGATCCTCTGAACATAATAATATGTCTCCTCAGGCATATTCGCATACCAGATCAACATATATTGTGAGAACCACAGGTACGTCCACATGATAGTAAATGCAAACATGTACTTACCCAGATCGTGCAAGTGATTGATATTGACAGATTTTAAATAACCCAATTTCTTGAGGTACAGAAGGATCAGCGTGACTGTAGCGATAGCGGTTACCCAGAAACTTGCAAACACATACCAGCCAAATAGAGTGCTGAACCAATGCGCGTCGGTTGACATGATCCAATCCCATGCAAAGGTGGAGGTACTTACCGCAAAAAATACGATGAATATGCCTGATATGGTATTCATCCGCCTGAACGGCTTTATGCTAGGATCCGAATCTGCACGTAATGACCACTTCCTTAACATATATGCGGCTAAACCCCAAACAAGCACATAAGCTGCCATTCTCATCAAGAAAAATATATTGTTTAAATAAGGCGCTTTGTGCGCAATGATTTTATCATAATCTTCAGTGCCTTCAATATAAAGGGCTTGATCTGTCCAATGAAAGATATCCTCTCTTGCTATTATAAAAGTGATGATCAAGAGAATACCCGGCCACCATATAATCGAACCCATAGATTCCAGGATCCTGTGAATTCCAATATGCCATCCGGCATTGCTTAATCTATGAGAAGCCATAAAGAATATAGCGCCCAGAGAGATCAACATGAAATAAACATTATTCAGGAGGAAGTTAGCCCATATTCTATGCGCTTCCGCACCTGTGACAAGGTTGATCACAAAGAATACAACTCCAACAAGCATTAAACCCATTGCCGTGTTTCTCAGGCCACTATTCATGGTATATCTTTCTTCCATTTGCTCTATTCTATTATTCTAATATTTAGATTTAATTATCTTCATTATTTGCTTCATCCATAATGTCAGCCGCATCATCAGCAACATCTGCAGCCGAGCTATCCACATCAGCGGGTGTCACCGCAGCCTGGAGTGTTTGAATAAAATGTACCACTTTCCATCTTTCCTCTCTGTTCAACTGGCTCGCATAAGAAGGCATTTTGGTGGTAAGTTTACCATAGGTTATCGAATGAAATATTTTTCCTTCCGGTAAATCTTTTAGGTTATCATCAGTATATTTTGGCGGAGCTCCAAAAGGTGTTCCCGTTATTCCTCCTCCTTCGCTTGCCGGTAAGGTAATTGGTCCATCTCCCTGCCCGGTAGCGCCATGACAAACAATACAATATATATTGTATAATCTTTTTCCTTCTTCCAGATTCTCCTCAGTTAACTGAACTTCATTTTTAAGTTCTCTGCCCGCACGTTCATAGTCTTCCTCCGTATTTTCATAATGGTATGGTCTAAAACCTCTTGGAATGGTTCCTTCCACCGGAGTCCGAGCCGTGAGACTGTCTTCAAAATTAGGGTTGTAAGTATAGGTTTCGTATGCTTTCGAATAGGCCATATCGGGCATAAATATTCTACCCGGTTTTTCAGGATCATTACCACAGGAGCTTATTCCGAGTACCAGTATACCAAGAACTAATATTATGATTACTGAATATTTCATGCTCTTTTTTTTATGCCTCTAGTTCTTTAGTTTCCTCTTCTTTAGTTTTCTTATCTTTCTTAGTCTTCAATATATTCGCACCCACACCTTTTAAAATAGTTTCTATTTTTTGTATTGTCATTTCCTTGGTTATCTTCATTTCTATAACAAATTTGTCATCTGTCAAATCGGTACTTATCGGGTGCACATCGACACTGGGCAATAGTTTACAAGTGTGAAAAAGTAATACGAACAGACTAACACCTGTTGTGAGCACCGTAAACTCAAATAATGGTGGAACGAATGCGGGTAGAGGAATGAAAGGTTTCCCCCCGATATTTATAGGCCAGTTGATTCCAAATATCCACGCCATAAAAGCGAACATGCAGATCCCGCCGGTCATACCTAACAAGAAAGCCGCAATGGGAATTCTCGTCATTCTCAGTCCCAATGCATCCTCCATCCCGTGAACAGCAAACGGGGAATACACTTCGCTTATATCCGTTCCGTCCTTCCTTATTTTACGGATGGCATCGAGCAGTATATGCTCATCATCATATTCGCCGTATACAAACTTATTCTCTGTCATGCAATTAATTATTTACAACAGGTCTTTCTGCACCCTCGGGGATACCATTCATTTTTTCAGACTTATCCCTGGCTTCATCGCCGGAAGTTTTAAGTATATGTTTTACTTCAGCTATGGCCACTACCGGAAGGAATTTACAGAACAGCAAGAAACAAGTGAAAAACAGCCCTAAAGTTCCTATGAAAATTCCTATTTCTACAAATGACGCTTGGTAAGGAGCCCAACTGGAGATCAAATAATCTTTAGACAAGGATAATGGAATGATCACAAATCGTTCGAACCACATCCCCACATTGATGACGATCGACATAAAGAATGTGAATCCTATATTTCTCCGCAGCTTTTTAAACCAAAATAGTTGTGGAGATAATACATTACAGGTCATCATGATCCAATAAGCCCACCAATAAGAGCCCATTGCACGATTCGTGAAAGCAAACTGCTCGTAAAAACTTCCTGAATACCAGGCGGTGAACAATTCGGATATGTATGCGACCCCCACAATGGTGCCGGTAAGAATAATTATCTTATTCATCGACTCCACATGATCCACGGTAATATAGTTCTTCAAATTCATCGTCTTTCGAGCGATGAGCATTAAGGTCAAGACCATTGCAAAGCCGGAGAAGATTGCTCCGGCAACGAAGTAGGGCGGGAAAATTGTGGTATGCCAGCCCGGTATGACCGTGGTCGCGAAGTCGAAACTCACTACCGAGTGTACAGAAAGTACAAGTGGAGTAGCGATGCCCGCAAGGTGTAAACTTACGATCTCATGCCTGTGCCAATGCCTTGCGGTGCCTTTCCAGCCCATGGCCAAGGTACCATAAACGGCTCTTCTTATTTTAGTAACAGCCCTGTCGCGAATAGTGGCCAGATCGGGGATCATACCCATATACCAGAAGAGGAGTGAAATAGTAAAATATGTGCTGATAGCAGTTACATCCCAGAAGAGCGGTGAATTGAAGTTAGGCCATACGGGGCCTCTTGTATTCGGATAAGGAAAAATGAAGAATGCCATCCATGGCCTGCCCATGTGGATGATTGGAAAAAGGCCGGCACACATCACCGCAAAAATGGTCATCGCTTCTGCTGAACGGTTTACACCCGTTCTCCATCTCTGTCTGAATAGTAACAAAACAGCGGAGATCAGTGTTCCTGCGTGTCCGATCCCGATCCACCATACAAAGTTGGTAATGCACCAACCCCAACCAACAGTTCTGTTCAGGCCAAATGTACCAATACCGTCCCAAACAGTGAGGGTCATGCAATATAATCCCCACAACAATGCCAGGAGAGTAACCGTAATGGCAGCAAACCAGATTTTACTCGCAGTACCTTCCACACCACCAGCGATGTCAACAGTCACATCATGATAGCTCTTCTTGCCTGTTACTAATGCCGGTCTTATGGCGGATTCAATAAACATCTTTTAATATTTTATTTTCTAGGCGTTTTCTTGCTGTTTAGTATTCCTGACCTTGGTTAAATATCCTATAGACGGTACTACATGGATCTCTTCCAGTACATGGAAGTTTCTTTCATCTTTTTTGGATAGAGCAACCCTGCTGGTTAGATCGTTCATGTCACCAAATACGATTGCATTTGTAGGACAAGCAGCTTCACATGCCACTTCGATATCATGATCTTTGAGCGGCCGTCCCTCATCTTTTGCAGTTAGTTTAGACACCTGGATCTTCTGAACACAGAAAGTGCATTTTTCCATTACACCTCTGGAACGGACGGTCACGTCAGGGTTCAATACCATTCTTGGAAGATCTTCTGTCATTCCGAGTGGATCATGTTCATTTGCAATGATCGTATCTGCTCCAAAACTATCCTGACTTTGATAATCAAACCAATTGAATCTTCTTACTTTATAAGGGCAGTTATTTGCACAATATCTTGTTCCTATACAACGATTATAGATCATTTGGTTGAGTCCTTCATCACTGTGGGTCGTTGCTGAAACCGGACAAACATTCTCACAAGGTGCGTTATCACAATGCTGGCAAAGCATAGGGGAGTGGATCACATTTGGATTATCCTTGTTGCCGTAAAAATATCTGTCTATCCTGATCCAGTGCATTTCATGTTTCCTGGCTACTTCTTTCTTTCCTACAACAGGTATATTGTTTTCGGCCTGGCACGCTACAATACAGGCTCCACATCCAATGCAAGAATTCAGGTCGATAGACATACCCCAATGGTGCCCATTATATTCATGATCAACACCGAAATTATATAAGGAGGTTTCTCTTATTTCTTCCAACTTCTCTCTTTCCTTTTCTGTACTCGTGCCCGCATAACGATCACTCTTATAATCTTCCAGAAGTGTTTCGCGCACTACAGGTCGTTCTTCAATATTAATATTATGGTGAATCTGGGTGATCGCAGTCAAATGAACGGCACTGGACTTTTGAATCGATATGTTTGCAAGATTATAGTTGAACGTCTCTCCGTCAAAACTTGCAAATGGGTATGCATTCTTACCCACATTATCTCCTGCTCTCCCTGCGGCGGTTCTGCCATAACCCAGCGCTACAGCGACAGTATTTGGTTGTAAACCGGGTATTATTACAACAGGCAAGTCCATTGAGTTATTTCCATCGCTGATCGTGAATACCTTTTTATTCTTATTATCCACCTCATGCTGAACTCCGTACTTGTTTGCCAGATCTTCCGAAACCAACGCGTAATTATCCCAGGTTACTTTGGAGATCGGATCAGGCATTTCTTGTAACCATGGATTATTAGCAAAGAAACCATTACCAAGCCCTGTCTTTTCATAAAGGACAAGTTCTACGTTACTTTCCTTAGAACTATTTGCACTCAAAAGTGCAGAAGCTGCCACACCTGCATCACCCGTATATTCAACTTCAGTCCCTTCAACGTTCTTTCGATAAACTCCGTCACGTAAACTCTCGTCCCATTCTGATTGGAAACTGATATTATCGCCAAGGATATTGGTTTGCCAATGGTTCTGTATGTATTTATAATAGACTGTATTTTCTGCATCCGCCCAGGTTAAAAGGCTTTCCTGTGCAGCTCTGGTGTCAAATAGCGGTGCGATAGTCGGTTGACTCAGGCTATAATTTCCCGGATAAGGTTCGAAATCATTCCATGATTCGAGGCCATGATGATCCGGACAAACATACTCCATCTTACTTGCAGTCTCATCATTTCTGTCAGCAAAGGAAACCGTAAGGCTTACTTTTTCCAATCCGCTGTTAAATGCTGTTGCGAGAGGAAGATCATAAGCTGGATTCGCTCCATAAACGATCAAAGCACCTACCGTACCATTATTCATGTTATCGATGAGCGCTTTCACAGCCATATCACTGCCCTGGCGAAGATTCGAAGGCTTGGAAATATCGAGTGTACGGCCATAATTGTTCAACATATGATTAATGGCATTAACCAATACCTGAACATTCACATTATTGGATCCGCTGATAACCAGTGATTTGCTCTTATTTGACCATAGATCTTTGGCGATAGCTTCCACCACGTCATCTTTTAAAGCAGATTTGCCACCTGATACCTTATTTGCGCCCGATTTGCCGGCAATTGCATTATATAATTGTATGATCGCATCTCCTTCGTGTGAAGGTTTGATCATATACCTTTCGTCAGCATTACTACCTGTGAGCGATAAATTAGATTCAATAGAGTACACCTTTGACATCTTCGGGTTGTCCTTGTCAACTTTTCTTTTGAAACTATATTCCTTCGCAAATTCAATAGGGGATATCCAGGTTCCAAGGAAATCCGCGCCGAAGCTTACAATAACATCTGCCTTGCGAATATTATATTTTGGTAAAACGGCCGAATTAAATGTCTTTTCATGCGCCATGATGATTCCTGAGCAGGAGATCGCGTCATAGGTTATATGTTCTGTTGTAGGATATTTTGTTTTAAAGTCGGCAATAACCTGCTTGGTAGACGGACTGATAATTGTAGAAGACAGGATCACAATTTTTTGTCCTTTGCCGGCAATTGTGTTTAACTGCTTTTTGATTTCGATATCAGAATCTTCCCAAGTTACCGGCTCACCATTGTGTAAAGGTCCTCTTAGCCTGTTGGTGTCGTATAAACCCAGCACAGAAGCCTGAACGCGCGCACTCGTTACGCCTTGGGTGATATGAGACATCTTATTACCCTCTATCTTGATTGGCCTTCCATCCCGCACTTTAACTAATGTGCTGCAATATTCGCCACCTTCGAAAGAGGTGGAAGCATACATGATTGCTTCTCCCGGAATTATTTCTTCCGGTTTTATAAGATAAGGTATTGCCTTTCTTACTGGCATTTCGCAACCGGCAGCTATGGTAGCTGCGGTGACGCTAAACCCAAGCATTTTTAAAAAGTCTCGTCTGTCAGAGGTAGCTCCCAGCACCGATTCGTCAATTGTATCGCCCATCACGATGTTTTCGGGGAATTCATTCTCTTTTGCCGCTTCGAACTCAGGTGCAGCTTCCAGCTCTTCAAGTCCTTTCCAATATTTATTGTTATCCTTCATCTTATAGAATTAAATTATGGTCTTAATAGTGACAACGCTGACAGTTTGTACTGCCTATGTCCCCGGCTGTCACATGATCGATCTCCCCATCCTTCATCTTTTGATGTAATTCTTCAAACATTGAATAATAGCTATTGTCTTCAAAG
>JACZTA010000123.1 GCA_022573915.1 Bacteroidota bacterium
TCAATGATGATACGATCATGATTTGTATGCCTGAACATGGAAGGAATCTTGATTATAATAGTATTGTCGATGCGAATGGGTTCAGGGCATATGATCATACCACGGATGACAATTCAAGAAGAACTTTTGGTATCATCGTAGGGCCTTCCGGTGTTGTGAATCAGAATTTATCTGTTGGAACACAATCCTCACCCGTGGGGGAAAACATTGATATCGTACCAACGATCGCGCATATTTTAGATTTTAAAAACAGTATACCTAACGAAATATTAGGTAGTGATGGGACTGCCATTATAAATCAAGCATTCTGAATATGAAAAAATGGAATGTTGTCATATTATTAATGCTTGTGCTGGCGGTTGGTTCTTGTAAAAAGGATCAAAAGGTGATTCAAACCAATTTTCCAACATTACCAAATAACCCATTTCCGGGCGCTGGTCCCGATGATACAACAGTTTCGGAAATGCCTGATTCTAACACTATTGTTGGATTGCATCAGTACATATTTTCTACAAAATGTGCGTTGGGTGCCTGTCATGATGGAGCATTTGAACCTGATTTCAGGACCGTTCAAAGTGCTTATTCTACCTTGATCTTTCATCCCATAGTAAAGAATAATACAAGTGGAGAATTTACGTATCGGGTAATCCCTTTTGATACAGCTAATTCGGTATTACATGAGCGGGTGAACAATTATAATTTTGTTAATCAAGGCGATATCATGCCTCAAGACGTGATGCAAAAGCTGCCTCAAGGAGATTTGGATGCGATCGCTAAATGGATTCTCGGTGGAGCAAAAGACATATTCGGAAATGTACCGGGTGAACCAAATTTTGAACCGTCCGTCTTTGGCTTGTTGGCCTTTTTGCCTGATTCAGGTTATTACAGGATCGACACCGCACGAACAAGATTTTTCGATCCCTTCATAGTTCCTCAAGGCGTTAATTTGGAAATATGGTTCGGATTAACAGATGATAAAACGTCTCCGGCTAATTTTACATACAACAAAGTAAAATTTGCAACCCAGCTTTATAGTTGGGGAGGTCAGACGGAGCAATCTCTGACTGTAGAGCAAAATGTGCCGCTATGGGGTCCTTCATTTGAGTTTAATCCGATTCCTTATTATCATCATATTCAAATAAATACCTCCGCCTATAATAAGGGAGATATCGTATTTATGAGAGCGTATGTGCAGGATGGAGATCATTTGCCTGATCCTACAGAATTGCCTAATGACGGTTCACAATTCTTTTTTCAAACCTATTTTGCATTTCAAATTGACACCTTGTGAAGAATCATAGCTTCATTTATATAGTATTGTTTGCCGCATTTTTATTGGCTGCAACTTCTTGTAAAAGGAATGAACCGGTTTCAAACGATCCTAATCCTCCCGTGAGCGATACACCTATGATCACTTTGGATAAGGTGGCTCCTACCACAGTCGTCCAGTTTCAGGATTCTATAGTTTTCACAATCAGCTACCTCGATGGCGATGGCGATCTGGGTTTTGATAATGCTGATTCATTATCTCTGTATCTTACCGATAATAGGGTAGGGCTAACAGAGAAATATCACATACCTCCACTGGCACCGTTGGGGACCAATATTGTCATTTCAGGTGAACTGTTGGTAGTGCTTGATCACACCGCGTTGTTGGATACCTTAGGCAACGAAACGACTACCTATACGATTAAGATCAAAGATAGGGCCGGGAACTGGAGTAACGAAGTAGAAAGCCAAACGGTGACTATTAAGCAATAGTCACAAAAATTCCATATTTAGATTGTACTATAGATTCGAAGCGAACAGTAGATCTATATCTGTGTATTTGATACTAAATCGTTCGCTCAGATGTTGGTTGGTTAACCTTCCTTTATAAATGTATACGCCGTGTCTAACACCGCTTTCCATCTCAATGAGTTTATCAGGTCCACCCAGCTCACTTGCTTTTAACAAAGTGGGAGTGAGGATATTGCTGACCGCATACGAAGCGGTTCTGGAAACTCTGGAAGGTATATTTGGGACACAATAATGGATAATCTCGTATTTGATAAAAGTGGGGTTATCATGGGTTGTCACCTCAGAGGTTTCAAATACCCCTCCCTGGTCGATACTCACGTCGGCAATAACGGAACCCGGCCTCATCTTAGCTACCATCTCTTCGGTCACAACTACAGGTGTCCTTCCCGATTTGGCGTGTATAGCACCTATTGCCACATCGGTAGATTTGAGTTCTTCACCCAAGATATCCGGTTGAACAGTCGATGTAAAAAGTTTTTTACCCACATGATTTTGCAGGCGCATTAGTTTGTAAATCGAGTTATCAAATATTTTTACATCAGCTCCAAGACCTAAGGCAGTTCGCGCTGCAAATTCACCCACAACACCTGCTCCAAGGATCAGAACTTTGGCAGGTGCAACACCGGAGATTCCTCCTAATAGAATTCCCTTTCCCTGGTTGATATTATTCAAGTACTCTGCCGCGAGCAGTATGGCAGTGCTTCCTGCAATCTCACTCATTGACCTGACAAACGGGTATGCTCCGGAATCATCCTGAATATATTCAAATGCCAGTGCCGTAATGCGCTTTGCCATGAGACTTTTAACATAAACATCACCTAATGTTGATAGATGAATTGGTGTGATCAATAGTTGATCAGGGCGCATCATTTCAATCTCATCAGGAAGGGGAGGAGTTACTTTAATGATTATTTCAGCTTTGTAGATCTCGTTTAGGTCAGGAACTACTTTAGCCCCGGCCTGACTATAATCGATGTCAAAAAAATAGGATTCTTCCCCGGCGGTAGCTTCAATTACCACTTCGTGACCATTATTGGTTAATAATTGCACTGCCTGCGGAGTAAGGGCTACTCTTTTTTCCTGGAAAGACCGTTCCTTTGGTATACCAATGAATAGTTTGCTTCCTTGCGTTTTTATCTGAGCAGGTTGCTCAAGAGTGGCGTAACCGATCTGACTTGATATCTCTTCAACCTTTGATTTATATCCTCCAACCATCAATTATATATTGTAATGTTTCTTTCTTGATTACCGCTTTCTTCAATTTTTATTCGAATCGCGATGTCTTCAAGTAAGCTCTCTACTTTTTCCGGCCACTCAATAAAACAATAATTCCCACTGTATATATAGTGCTCAAATCCGGCATCAAGAGCTTCCTTTATATTACTGATCCTATAGAAATCCAGATGATAAACGGGTGTGTTTTCGGCTGAATTTTCAGGAAAATAATAATATTCGTTCACTAATGCAAAGGTAGGACTGCTCATATTGATCTCCACACCAAGTGTACGGCACAGATCCTTTACCAGCGTAGTCTTTCCGGCTCCCATCTCTCCCGAGATAGCAAAAATACGATCCTCATTATAGTTTTCGAGAATATAACTGGAAACTTCAGATAATTTTGATTCTTTCACAGCATGGAAAGTCTTCTTTATACTTTGCATCTTCATTTCCATCCTATTTTACCGGTTCAGTACTTAAAAATTACAGTTATTTATCCGCTGACGAAATTCCCGATCGGGATGATCATTTCTTCAAGAGAAATTCCTCCATGTTGGAAAGTATTCTTATACAAGTTCACAAAATGGTTGTAGTTATTGGGGTATACCAAATACTTTTCGTGATATGCAAAAATGTAGGACGAGCTTACATGCGGACGAGGAAGCTCTACATCACCCGGGTCGGCCACCGCCAATACGTCCTGATCTTCATATTTCAGGTTTTTACCATGTTTGTATCGCAGGTTAGTGGAGGTGTGACGGTCGCCTACCACCTTCGAAGGTTCTTTTACTCTTATCGTGCCGTGGTCTGTCGTAATGATTAGTCTGATTTTTTCTTCAGAAATGGATCGTATGATGTCCAGAAGAGGAGAATGTTCGAACCACGAAGAAGTAAGTGTTCTGTAAGCAGCTTCGTCATTTGCCAATTCCTTGATGATATCACTTTCTGTCCGAGCATGGGATAGCATATCGACGAAATTGAATATGATGACGTTGAGATCGTTGTGCATCATATTCTTGATATTATCAGCAATGGCCTTACCCTGCGCTGCCTTTGTTATCTTCTCATAATTGACTTTCATGGTTTTACCAAGTCGTCCAATTTGTTTAGTCAGCAGCTCGGACTCATGCATATTCTTTCCTCCCTCTTCATCATCATTCAACCACAGGTCAGGGTAGTGCCTTTCAATTTCAGCAGGTGTTAATCCTGCAAAGATGGCATTCCGGCTGTACTGGGTGGTAGATGGAAGGATACTATAAAACATTTTATCACTCTCCAGATTAAAATACTCACTTATAACAGGCTCGATGGTCTTCCATTGGTCATACCTCAGATTGTCAATAAGGATCATAAAAACCGGGTAATTATCCTCGACATGTGGAAAAACAGAAGTCCGCATAAGGTTATGCGACATGATCATCTCATTCTTATTGGCTTTTTCCAGCAGGCTGAAATAATTATTCTTGATAAACTTGCAAAAGCCGTTGTTAGCTTCATTTTTTTGCATTGTGAGAATATCTGCCACACCCTTATCTTCTGATTTGCCCAATTCCAATTCCCAATAAATCAGTTTCTTGTATATCGAGGCCCACTCCTCATGATTGAGGTTATCAGATAAAGTCAGACTTATCTTCTGGAATTCCTGCTGGTAATTATGAGTCGATTTCTCAGAGATCAAACGTTTATTATCCAGAATTTTTTTAATGGTTAGCTGGATCTGATTTGGATTGACGGGCTTGATGAGGTAATCGCTTATCTTTGATCCTATCGCGTCATCCATCAGATCTTCTTCTTCACTCTTTGTGATCA
Organism: Bacteroidota bacterium; assembly: GCA_022573915.1. GTDB lineage: Bacteria > Bacteroidota > Bacteroidia > Chitinophagales > JACZTA01 > JACZTA01. Next base: position 4,828 of record JACZTA010000123.1, read on the forward strand.
TCACCACGGGAAGGGTGGGCTTCATTTCCTTGATCTGGGCAAGTGTTTCAAGACCTGACATTCCCGGCATCTGTTCATCCAGAAATACAATATCGAAGTTTGTTTCCTTGACCTTGTCCAAGGCATCCTGGCCATTAGTAGTAGGGACTACGTCATAACCTTTACCTTCCAGAAATAATATTTGAGATTTCAAACCGTCGATTTCATCATCCACCCAAAGTATTGTAATTTTATCCATGTGACGTTAACCTGTTTTTGGCTCTTCCAGTCATCATTTCTTTCTATATTATTCGCCCTCTAAAACTCAATAATAAAGATGTAAATGAAGAGAAATTTTGAAGAGAAGAACTACTTTTTAATCAATATGAAGCATGTTTCTTAGCATGCTCTCTTTTTTATAAAGATAAGATATTTTTAAATTTAATTAAAGTTGTCCATTGCCTGATAAACCAATCATATTTAACGATCCTGTCTATGGATTTGTGAAGATCCCATTTGGAAGAGTTTTCGAGTTGATAGACCATCGCTATTTCCAGCGATTACGCAGGATCAAACAACTTGGCCTGACTTATCTCGTATTTCCGGGCGCCTTACATACTCGCTTTCAGCATGCTATCGGTGCGGCCCACTTAATGGGTGAGGCAATTGAATCGCTTAACTCAAAAGGAGAAGGAATTACTCAGGAAGAATCGGAAGCAGCCATCATTGCAATACTTCTTCATGACATCGGGCATGGACCCTTTTCGCATGCTTTGGAATCTACACTTGTTAGGAATGTGAATCATGAGGAGATCTCGACCTTGTTCATAAAAGAACTTAATGAGATCTATAGCGGGGAGTTGGAGATGGCGATGAGCATCTTCAAAGGGAAATACTCCAAGAAAATACTAAACCAATTGGTGTGCGGACAATTGGACATGGATCGTTTGGATTATTTAAGCAGGGATAGCTTTTTTACGGGTGTTCCGGAGGGAACCATTGGAAGTGAAAGAATAATTAAACTACTTGCGACGCATAATGACGAACTGGTAGTTGAAGAAAAAGGGATCTATTCAATAGAGAATTTTATCATCTCCAGGCGATTGATGTATTGGGGCGTGTATCTTCATAAAACAGTCACGTCGGCTGAGAATATGCTGGTTAATATATTCAAAAGGGCACGCGAGCTGATCAAGAATGGTGAGAAAATATTTGCTACCGAAGCACTACTTTATTTTTTACAAAATGAAGTTAAATTATCTGACTTTTCAGATAATAAATTGATCATAAATTATTATGCAAGTCTTGATGATTATAATATTCTTACCTGTCTTCAGGAATGGATGAATAGTTCGGATGTGGTATTATCGAGATTGAGCACGGGCATTGTAGAAAGGCAGCTATTCAAGATCACCATGCAGAAAGACCCTATTGATCAGGATTTGATCTCAGATTATCGGGAAAAGGTTATTAGTAAATTCAACATAAGTGAAAAAGAAGCTGAATACCTTGTGTTCAACGACACTACAGAAAATTCTGCATATGATCCGATCGAACCAAAAATCAACATCTTATTTAAGAACGGAAACGTAGTGGATATTGCCGAAGCATCCGACCAGCTAAATATATCGGTATTATCAAAACCTGTCAAAAAGTATTATCTTTGTTACCCGAAAGAGATACTTTGATCTACTCATTTTCGTGAGGAAACGAGGATCAATCGGTATTGGTAAACGTAACCAACTATGCACTTTAAGGCATCTGATCTTGGCATCTTGTTGAACGGCAAGGTTGAAGGGAATCCTGATATTGAGATTACTGAATTAGCTAAGATTGAGGAGGCGAAACAAGGCTCTATCAGTTTTATTGCCAACCCTAAATACATTCCTTTTGCGTATAATACGGAAGCGTCTGCTTTGGTAGTTGATGAGAAAATTGAATTTAAAGAAAAGGTCTCTGCTACACTCATAAGGGTGCAGGATCCATATGCCGGTTTTGTGAAACTACTTGAAGTATTCGGTAATAGTAAAGAGGAACTATCCGGTATAGAGGAACCATCGTTAGTGTCTAAAAGTGCTAAATTGGGAACTAATGTTTTTATTGGTGCATTTAGCTATGTTGGAGATAACGTGGAAGTTGGTGATAGTGCAAAAATTTACCCACAGGTTTATTTGGGCGATAATGTTAAAATTGGAAAAAATACGGTCCTATACGCCGGGGTGAAAGTTTACTCTGAATGTCAAATAGGTAATGATTGCATTGTTCATTCGGGTGTTATTATTGGCAGTGATGGTTTTGGATTTATAGAACAATTGAACGATTCACGTGACAAGGTTCCGCAGGTAGGAAGGGTTAGGATTGAGGATGATGTAGAGATCGGAGCAAATACCACGATTGATCGTGCGACCTTGGGTGAAACTATTATTGAAAAGGGTGTAAAAATTGATAACTTAGTGCAAATTGCGCATAATGTGGAAATCGGGGCTGATTCAGTTATTGCAGCTCTGACGGGTATTTCAGGCAGCACGAAGTTGGGTAAAGGATGTATCGTGGGTGGACAAGTTGGAATGGCCGGGCATCTAACCATTGCGGATGGAACAAAGATCAATGGGAAAAGTGGTGTAGCAAAATCTGTAAAGAAAAAAGGCACTGCTTTGAATGGAATTCCGGCATTTGAATATTCTAAATCGCTTCGAGCCCAGGCAGTGTTTAGAAGATTACCTGAAATTGAGAAGAAAATTGATGATATTGATAAAAGATTATTTGAATTAGATAAGGCGAGCAGATAATGTATCAGAAACAACACACGATTAAGAAGGCGATATCGGTAAGTGGGGTAGGTTTGCATACTGGTCAGGATGTTACTATGACGTTCAAACCCGCGGATGTCAATTTTGGATTTAAATTCCAGCGAGTTGATTTAGAGGGCAAACCACTTGTAAAAGCAGATATCTCAAAGGTGGTTGACGTGTCGAGAGGTACCACGATTGAAGACAATGGTGTACGAGTTAACACGGTTGAACATACACTGGCCGCGTTGGCTGGTTTGGAAATTGACAATGTCCTGATTGAATTGAACTCTGCTGAACCGCCCATCATGGATGGTAGTTCAAAGATGTATGTGGATGCTTTACTCAAAGCAGGTTTGAAGGAGCAGGATGCACCGAGGAAATTCTTCCCGCTTCATGAAAAAATAGTCTATCGCGAACCTGAAAGAAAAGTTGAAATAATTGCTATTCCTTCCGACACGTTCAGGATCACGGTGATGGTCGATTATAATTCGACGGTGCTTGGAACACAACATGCCACCGTAAATAACATGTCCGAGTTCAAAGATGAGATCGCAGATGCCAGGACGTTTTGTTTTTTACATGAGATTGAAGAGTTGGTGTCTAAAGACCTGATACGGGGTGGTGACCTTAATAATGCTATAGTGGTTGTAGACAGGGTTATCGAAGATAAGGAAATTGAATATTTGGCCAGTTTATTTAATAAGCCAAAAATCAATATTCATAAGGAAGGAATTTTGAATGATGTTAAACTGCATCATCAGAATGAGCCTGCCAGACACAAGTTACTTGATGTAGTCGGAGATTTAGCATTGATCGGTTATCCTCTCCAAGCGCATATTATTGCTTCCAGACCAGGTCATAAAGCAAATGTTGAGTTTGCTAAAATGATAAAGGAATATATAACTCAACACGGATCAGTAAACGGTTTGCCTAACTATAAACCTACGGAAGAACCAATATTTGATATTAACAAGATCAAGCAATTACTGCCACACAGGTATCCATTCCTTCTGGTAGACAAGGTTATCGAACTTACTGATCATCATGTGGTTGGCGTTAAGAACGTAACAGTTAACGAACCGTTTTTTAAGGGCCATTTTCCCGGAAATCCTGTAATGCCGGGTGTTTTACAGTTAGAGGCAATGGCGCAAACCGGGGGAATCTTCGTATTAAACTCGGTTGAAGATCCTGAAAACTATGATACTTATTTCTTAAAAATTGAAAAAGCCCGATTTAAGTATAAGGTTATACCGGGAGACACACTTCTAATCAAAATGGAATTGTTGAGTCCGATCAGAAGAGGTATTTGTGAAATGAAAGGGACTTGTTACGTAGGCAATAGAGTGGTAACCGAGGCAAATTTAATGGCCAGAATCAGCAGGAAAAATAAATGAACCAACCTCTTGCTTATATCCATCCGGACGCGAAAATAGCTCGGAACGTAGTAATTGAACCATTTGCCACCATTGATAAAAATGTTTCAATTGGAGAAGGTACGTGGATCGGCCCTAATGTAACAATAATGGACGGTGCCAGAATCGGAAAAAATTGCAGAATTTTTCCCGGTGCTGTAATTTCAGGTATCCCACAAGATCTGAAATACGAAGGGGAGGAGACGACAACCATCATTGGTGATAACGTCACCATCAGGGAGTGCGTTACGATTAACAAGGGGACAAAACAGAGTAATAAAACGGTAATAGGTGATAACTGTTTATTGATGGCCTATGTGCATGTCGCGCATGATTGCGAGATTGGAAACAATTGCATCCTGGCCAATAGTGTCAATCTGGCCGGGCATATACAAGCAGGTGATTATTCAATTATAGGAGGAATGTGTGCCATTCACCAGTTTGTAACAATTGGAATGCACTCATTTATAACGGGCGGGTCTTTGGTGAGAAAGGATGTTCCGCCCTATGTGAAGGCAGCACGCGAACCGCTTTCCTATGTGGGTGTGAATTCCATTGGTTTGCGTCGCAGGGGCTTTAAGGCAACACAGATTAACCATATCCAGGATATTTACCGTGTGCTCTTTGTAAAAGGTTATAATACAACAAAAGCGATGGATATTGTTGAAGCGGAATTTCCTGCCACGGAGGAAAGAGATGAAATAGTTAAATTCATCAATGGCTCCACCCGGGGTATTATGAAAGCTTACTCATCAAAAAATGAAAATCACATTTAGCCGGGTCGGCGTTCATTTTAATCACATCTGGGTCTTCAAAAATTTTGATTACGAGTTTAATGCGGGTGGCACCTATGCTATTACCGGTCCTAACGGCTCCGGCAAGTCAACATTGCTGCGGCTCATTTCCGGTAACTTAACTCCTTCAACAGGTAAGATAGATTTTAGTTTCCATAACAATAAAGTGGAAGTGGAAGAGGTCTTCAGGTATCTTAGCTTGTCAGCGCCATACATGGAGTTCATTGAGGAATTCACATTAATGGAGGCGGTGCAGTTTCAAGAAAAGTTTAAGCCTTTTTTAAACGGTTATAAGGCTTTGGATATACTTTCGGCCGTAGGATTGGATAAAGAAGCGCATAAGCAAATTAGATTCTTATCCAGTGGAATGAAGCAACGATTATCTATTGGTATCGCCATCCTGTCCGATACGGCTACCTTGTTGCTGGATGAACCCATGACCAACCTGGATGAACACGGAATCGATTGGTATAACAATATAATGAAGGAACAGGACCGAAAAAGATTAGTGATAGTTTGTTCCAACAGAAAGGAGGAGTACGAAAACTACTGCGAGAATATATTGGATATGAGAACGTTTAAAACCTAAGGTGAACAGGGTAGGGCGAGGCAATTATTTTATCTCTACCTGTGTAAAGGCTTCAACGATATCTCCTACCTTCACATCGTTGAACTTATCGATCATCAGCCCGCATTCCATACCTGAAACAACATCCTTAACGTCGTCTTTATAACGCTTTAACGAGGCTAAGACTCCTGTATAAATCACAACTCCATCGCGAATCAGGCGGATGTCTGAATTTCGGGTAATCTTGCCATCGAGCACCTGACAACCTGCTATGGTGCAGGTTTTGGAAACCTTGAAGATCTCCTTGATCTCTACATTAGCAGTGATCTTTTCTTCCATCTTAGGTTCGTGGAGGCCTTCAATAGCTGCTTTAAATTCTTCTATTGCATCTAAAAGTGTAACAGTTTGCAAAACATTTCGACTTGCATTAACCCCTTTTTCTTCTACTGCTCTTCCATTATCTATAGAATCCTGCACTTTTCTCACAATAAGTCGTGCACCAATTTTTTTTATAAATTTATCCCTGAATTCAAGTGTTTCCGGAAAATTATGTCCTGTATCAATATGCATTAAAGGAAAAGGTAGTTTGGCTGGATAAAATGCTTTCCTTGCCAGACGACATATAATAATTGAATCTTTTCCTCCTG
>JACZTA010000124.1:0-2515 GCA_022573915.1 Bacteroidota bacterium
TGCATAAGTTAAAGCTCACATATAAACCCGCCCTTTCATAGTCTCTTTATAAGAAGTTATTAACTTAGTTGTGCAACAGGCACATTAGTTACAGGTCATAGAACCTGAGAGGATAGAAAACTTCGACAGTTAGTAACATTCCTTAATTGCTATATTGAACTTCTAAAGAAGTATCCGGTTCTTTCTCTATCTCTTTCTCCAAATCTTCCAAGGTAGATTTATCTTCAAAAAGAAGTTGGATTTCCTCTCTAATTAATTCGTGTATTGATTCCATTTAAATAAATAGGTACAAAAAATAGTTTTATGTACTATTTATAAAAACAAAAGCACCCAGCGTTAAAACTGCGTGCTTTTGTTTTAAATTGCGACATGGTGAGTTAAATACATAACTCCCGTTTTAATGGCGTTTATTCTTTGTTATGGGCTTTTTATCGTTTCCCAAAAAATATAAATCGAAGCTGTTAATTTTTTCTTATTGTCATATAGCTCTTTGCTTTTTAATGTCCCATCATCATAATATTCTTCAATACTATATCCTCCCTTAACTGTCCTTAATTTAATTCCATAATTGTATCCGTCTCTGCTATAATAGTAATTAGTTTTTTCAGTATTTCCTTTTATAATTGATTTATATTGTTTCACATATCCTTTTTTGTTAACATAATTGTAATTGGTTACAATGATCTTACTTCCGTCTTTACTATAAGAGTATTTAAATTTCTCTAGTCGAACAAGTTTGTTTTCTTTATTGAAAGTCTTTGATTCTGTTACATTATTTTCAGCATCATACTTTTGTTCCATGCTAAGATAGTAACTCGAATTATCCTCATTTCTATTGTATAATTTAATCCAATTTCCGCTCTTATCATATGTTCTTTTTTGCGCATTTAAAGTATCTCCATTAATATCTATTTGAAAATTATGTGTTCTATTTCCATCTTCATCATATAAATAAATTACATAGTCCAATGTATCACCATCTGAATTAATCAGTGCCTGAACATATTTTTCTGGTTCATCTGTTACTACACGAAATCTTGAACCTTCCTCTTTTAACATAGATCGTGAAAACGAATCAAAGAATAGCTCATTATTCAAACTGTCATAATAATAATATCGAATCTTATGCTTTAAAGTATCTCCTTTATCGAATTCAGTGGCTATTCTTTTTTCAATTTTAACAGTACCTCTTGGTATTTGACCTAAGCATATAATGGGTAATAATAATGCTATAAAACTAATTACTATTTTCATTTTCTTTGTTGTAATTGCCCATAACTTACTTATATGTGTACCCGAGTTCCACATATCCCACCAAAAATAGGAATATTTAAATCGTTTCGAATATGTCCAAGTCTGCTTGTCCGCAATAGCGACAGGTCCAAGTCTGAAGACTTGAACCAGGGTGAGTCTCTCCCATCAAGTTAATCCTTAATTAATCACGTAAATCATGGTTCAGACAAAGGGAGGTACGAAAAAGTTCGTACGGTCCAAGTCTGAAGACTTGAACCAGGGTTGAGTCTCTCCCATCAAGTTAATCCTTAATTAATCACGTAAATCATGGTTCAGACAGGGAAATGGGAAAATGTAATCAGCGCAATCCCTTAATCAGCGTAAATCAACGGTCCTATTTACGCTCCTTAATCCTGGCCTTCTTACCAACCACATCACGGAGGTAGAATAACTTAGCTCTTCGGACCTTGCCCTTCTTGTTCACCTCAATTTTTTCAATATTTGGTGAATAAACAGGAAAGATCCGCTCTACACCTACCCCATTCGAGATCTTGCGAACTGTAAACGTCTTGGTGAGCCGGGTGCCTTTTATCTGGACTACAACGCCTTTAAACGGTTGTAATCTCTCTTTGTTACCTTCTTTAATCTTGTATGAAACAGTTATCGTATCACCGGGTTTGAACTCCGGCATTGGTTTTCCTTCCAACCCACTATCTGCTTCAAGTACTTTAATGGCATCCATCTTAGAAAAATTTGAAAGTGCAAAAATAGATAATTCATCCTATAAACACAACAGGGATTCAATAATATTGATTTTCATTTGCTCAAATTCCAAAATTACCCGATCGTACAAAGCTTTTTCTCAGATTACCTATCTTTACATAAAAAGCTACGCGGCATGACTTTTTATAGAGAATTCCTCAAGTTTTCCGGAAGGTTTTTGATCCTATTCCTTGTGATTTTTTCCTTAAATCTAAAAATGGATGTTACCGCCGGGCCTGGCGATACCACGATCGTGCAGGCTTTTACCTTTGGTTCACCACAAAACGATTGGTTTCTCTTCCCTCCCGATAGTATTAGATTCGAAAAAATACTCATGTATTACACCCTGAAGTGCCATCCACCTCCGGGAGTGGGTAATCCTGCATTTCCCTGCGGTGAGTGGGATTATCTCACCTACTCCTACCTCTATGAACACACCGGCAAAATGGACTCTAACGTGCTGAGTCATGCGAATTATGAGGAAAACGGTGCTTCACACGATGCATTCTAATACATGATG
>JACZTA010000124.1:2525-10992 GCA_022573915.1 Bacteroidota bacterium
TGGGTTTATTCCGCTAATTGGCAATATAATATCGTTTATACCAGCACACTCACATTTGACAGTGCCAAACTTGGCAGCGGGTCTACCTTAAGCAATGAACCCTTTGAATCTTCTTCTTCAGATGTGAGAGCACAGTATATTTGGACCAATACCGAGTTGCTGGCAGCAGGTTTAACCGCCGGAGATATTACAAATTTACGTTTTGATATAGCTACGGTGGGCGATAAACTCCAGCACCTTACGATTAAAATGAAAAACACGGCGGAGGATTCACTGACCACAGATAATTATTCTTCAACCGGTTTTACCACTGTTTACTCAGCAAATACAGACTTTGGTTCCGCCGGATGGTACTCTTTCGACTTTACACAAGCATTTAACTGGGATGATACAAAGGGTATCATTATTGAAATCTGCTTTAGTAATGCACAATCTGGCACTAATAATATTATAAACGCTGACAATACCGCGTTCTCATCCGGTGTTATTTCTTCCGGCAATGATTATTCTCTGGAGTTTGATGGAAAAGATTATGTGGAAGTGCCCGCAGCGGCATTTTCCAATATTGATAGTTTCATTACCGTCTCTTTCTGGCAGTATGGAGATCCTGGTATTCAACCCCAAAGTGATGTGATCTTTGAAGGAAGAGATGCGGCGGATAAGCGTGTTCTCAATGTTCACCTTCCATGGGGAAACAGTAATGTCTATTGGGATGCCGGTAATGATGGAGGTAGTTATGATAGAATTAATAAACTTGCTTCAGATGCTAATTTCGAGGGACAATGGAATCATTGGGCATTTACCAAAGATGTAACAACCGGTTTCATGGAAATCTATCTTAATGGAGTAAGCTGGTTCTCCGGCACAAGCAAGACCCGGGACATGACCGGTATCACAACTTTTAAGCTCGGATCAGCCTGGGATGGCGGCATTAGCTATGACGGAATGATAGATGAGTTTACCGTCTGGAATACAGTTCTTAGTCAAGCTGATATAGCCGATTGGATGTACAAGGATATCACAGCAAGTCATCCCGATTATGCAAATCTTCAGGTCTATTATAAGTTTAATAATGGTACAGGTACAACCATAACTGACTCAAGTCCAAATGGCCATGATGGTATGGCCATGGGCCTTCCCGAATGGCTAAATAATGACGGTTGCCTGCTCAACAGAAACTTTAGTAATACAACCCTCCGACCCAATGTAGTACTGGGAAAAGGCACGTATAATTCCTATCTCGATTCAACGCTGGTGATCGACTCCATTCAAATGTCAAGGATCAGCATCGTGCTATTTGGCGATACAAATAGTCCGACTACGCCAACAGATACATTATATGTTTGGCCTGAGTACTACAACGCCTATATCTATGACAACCTGGGAAACAAGATCGATTCAACGCTTGTTACTGCCGACTCTACCTTGTACAGGATGGATATGAATTATTTTGGACCTGCGTATGAGGTGGTTAATAACTGGGAGATAGGCAGATATATTACGCCTTATGGAATTGGTCTGGATTTAGGCCCCGATGGCTTCCGCTGGACCTTTGATGTTTCAGATTATCGTCTTTTACTATATGATTCTGTGCATCTTTCAGCAGGGAATTGGCAGGAACTGCTGGATGTTAAATTTATCATGATTGAAGGAACACCACCACGGGATATTATTAAGATCGAGAATATGTGGAATGGAAGCTTCAGCCTATCCGGTTTTAGCACCTCTGTGGTTCCGATCGTGATGACCATGGATTCTAACGCAACAGATTTCAGGTTAAAAACAAGAGCATCGGGCCATGGCTGGAGTAATCCCACAAGTTGTGCGGAATTCTGTCCTAGAATCCATTCAGTATTAGTTGACGGAGTAACACGCTATACGTGGACGCTCTGGAATGAATGTGCAACCAACGCTGTGTATCCGCAGGGAGGAACCTGGATATACGACAGAGCCGGCTGGTGCCCCGGTCATATCGTAAATACCTACGATCACGAACTTACGCCATATGTAACCCCGGGCGACACGGCCTCCATCGACTATAATTCGCAGTTTGATAATTATGGAAATTATAGGTTTGCATCGCAATTGATCTCCTACTCCGCTCCTAATTTTGTGAATGATGCAGCAGTCTCAGATATCATTTCTCCTTCAGATTATGAATTCTACCTGCGTTATAATCCTATCTGTGATAGTCCTAAGATCGTCATCAAGAACACGGGATCGGCACCGCTCACGTCGGTAAAAATTGTTTATGGAGTGAATGGAGGAGAGGATTGCTATTATCAATGGTATGGCAACCTGCCCTTTCTTGAAACCGAAGAAGTAAGTCTGCCTCCCTTTAATTGGAACGGCTATACCCCGGACCAGACTTTCCATGCTCTAGTGCATAGTCCGAATGATGTCAAGGACGAGTATGGGCCTAATAATACGATGACCTCACATTTTGAGATCCCACCACTTTATCCCAAAGACATTATATTTTATTTGAGGACGAATAATGCGGGATATGAAACGTCCTGGAGACTTAGAGATGAATATGGAACCGTTTTATATAGCGGAGGCAGTCTTGCCAATAATACTTTGTACAGAGATACCTTCAGCCTGCCCGATGGGTGTTACGTTTTCGAACTGGATGATACAGATGATGATGGCATCGATTTTTGGGCCAATAGCGATGGTATAGGTTATGCCCGATTCAGAGAAGTAGGCGGTTCAATATTTAAATTTTTTGAGCCCGACTTTGGAAAATTTGTCATTGATCATTTTACCGTAGGTGACGCATTAGGTGAAGGTCCGGATAAAAATTCCTGTACTCCCTTTAGCATAAATGAAGCAGGTATCGATGATCTTGGAATCTTAGTGTATCCAAATCCTACTACCGGCATCTTACTAACAGAGATTGATCTTCCCTCACGCCAGGATGTTGAGATTGGAATTTATTCTATGTTAGGAGTGCAAGTATATAAAAAGCATATCGGGGATGTGCTTTTTGTGAAAGAGGAAATTGATTTGGGTAATATTGCGCCGGGACTGTATTTGCTCAATATAAAGTCAGATTTGCATTCGGTGTCAAAAATGATAATTCTTGCTTACTAAGAAGTAGGATCATAAGCTATATTATTGAGGAAGTATGGCAAGAAAGAAGATTAGAAAGGTTACACACTCAGACGAAAATACGACCGAAATACAACAACCTGTCGTAAGCGTTAAAAGAACATTTCCTGCTAAGTACCTGATCATTGCATTGGTCATTTCTGCAATAACTTTTGTTGCGTTTATACCTGCCATTCAGAACGGTTTCACTAACTGGGATGACCCTAGTTATATTCAAGACAATCCTTATATCAGGTCGTTAAACCTTGAAAATATTAAGGCCATTTTTTTTCCTAAAACTGAAATACTAGATACCTATACACCTCTCACTATTTTATCCTACGCGGTGGAATATAGCTTAGTGAAGCTTAATCCGATGCTTTATCACGTGGATAATATTATTCTTCATGTGATCAACACCTTTCTGGTATTCTGGTTTTTATTATTGATTAGTAAGAGAATTGAGGTTCCAATAATCGGTGCCTTATTATTTGGAATACATACCATGCATGTTGAATCTGTCGCATGGCTCGCTGAAAGAAAAGATCTGTTGTTTACACTTTTCTACCTGGGCTCCATAATAAGTTACGTGATATACCTGACAGAAAGGAGTGCGGTTAAAAATTTATCCGAAACGCTAAAGGATAAATATTTTATCCTGACAATAGTCTTTTTTCTACTGGCGCTCCTGTCGAAACCACAGGCAGTTTCCTTGCCCTTAGTATTGTTATTGATAGATTACATTAAACAAAGAAAAATTTCCGGTTCCGTCTGGATCGAAAAACTTCCGTTCTTTCTTCTGTCGTTACTATTTGGTATTCGGACATTATTAAGCATGAATCCGGTTGCAATTCCTGCATTTGAACAGTATAACATACTCGATAAGTTGCTTTTCTCTTCTTACGCAGTGGTAATATATATATCAAAGTTCTTGTTGCCATTGAATCTTTCAAACTATTATCCATTCCCTGTAAAGACTGAAGGTATGTATCCAATATTGGTGTATCTGTCGCCCGCTATAATTCTTTTATTGGCTTATTCTGTCTTTCTATCATTAAAACGTACGAGAATTTTAGCATTTGGATTTGGGTTCTTTCTGGTGAATCTCATATTTGTCATTCATATAATTGCTTTCAACACTTCGATTCATTATGATAGATTTAGTTATATGTCTTACATAGGTCTTGCCTACCTTGTAGGAGAGGGTTTTGTGTTTTTGAGTGACCGCGCCAATGAAGGTTCAAGGTTATTTAAAAACTTGAAATATGCAGGACTGACCATCCTTGTCATTTATGGCGCAGCAGTTTTTGCTCTTACTTGGGAGCGCAATGCTATATGGCGAAATGGAATAACCTTATGGAGCGACACAATACACAAATACCCCAATGTAGCAATGTCTTACAATAACCGGGGCAATATATATTATTATAGCAACAAACCCGATGAGGCGATGGCTGACTTTAACAAAGCAATTCTATTGGATGAAAAGCACGCCGGCGCTTATTTTAACAGAGCATTATTATTTACGGATCTTGGTGACCAGGATATGGCCATTGCCGATTACAGCAGGAGCATTGAATTCGATGAAGGATTTGTTCATGCATATTATAATCGGGGTGTACAATATTATTTTAAAAAAGAATACGAAAAAGCCGCCAGTGACTACTCCAATGCAATTGAACTGAATCCCGAGATGCTGAAAGCATTGCGTAACAGAGGCCTGGCATATATTCATCTCGAAGAATTCGAACTGGCTCTATCCGACTTCACCAAAACTATTGAATTAGACCCTTCCTCCGCAGATGTATATAACGAGAGGGCTAACGTACTTTTTATGCAAGAAGATTATGATAATGCCATTTTGGATTATAGCAAAGCCATAGAATTAAATACTGAATTTGTCAGAGCATATTTTAACAGAGGTATAGCATATTTTAAGATTGGATTTAATAGCGAAGCGATCACCGATTTTACTGCTGCTATTGAGTATCAGGCCGGATATGCATCTGCATACTTTCAAAGAGCATTGGCCCACTACGAGAAGAAAGAATATGAAGCGGCATGGGATGATGCTCTGAAAGCTCAGGAACTGGAATTTCCTGTGGATTCGACTTTCTTAGCCAGATTACAACAAATTGTCCAATGATATTGTATATCATTGCCAAATAAATAATGAATCAGGTATGAGTAACAGTTTAGAAGCTACGAAACCCAATTGGTGGATAACACGACTTGTATTAGTGATGATCATCGCGGTAACGGTATTTGTGTACGCAGATGTCACGAATTTAAAATTCACAAATTGGGATGATCAAGGCTATGTTAGAGATAATCTCTTAGTGCATGATCTGAGCTGGTCAAACATTAAAACGGTATTTAATCCGAATACTTCTGTGATTGGCAATTACCACCCTCTCACCATGCTGAGTTTTATGATTGAGTACAACTTTGCCGAGCTTGATGCAGAAATTTACCATAGGGACAACCTCATTCTACATATAATTAATACTATCCTTTTGTTCATACTCATTATGATGATCACGAGGAAAATAGCCATTGCCTTTATAGTAACTCTCTTATTTGCCATTCATCCCATGCATATTGAATCGGTTGCCTGGATATCGGAAAGGAAAGGTTTACTCCAGGCAACGTTCTATTTGAGTGCCTTGATATTTTACATGCTCTATCTGCGAAGAAACAAGTCGGAATCAGAAACCGGCGAAAGTGACTTATTTAACCGGTACTACGTGCTGGCGTTTATTGCAATGTTTCTGGCGCTTATGTCTAAAGCTATAGCAGTTTCAATCCCCATAGTTTTCATATTGTTCGATTATTTCTATGGAAGAAAAATCAAATTTGCATTGTTCCTCGAAAAGCTCCCATTCTTTTTTCTGGCAATCTTATTTGGAGTTTGGGCGATAATCTCACAGCAATCGGTGCAATCTATAAATGTTGTGGAAGGATATTCGATAGTTGATCGATTTTTCATCATCAGCTACAGCGTTTTTGCTTACATGTATAAGGCTCTGTGGCCCGTAAACCTTTCTGCTATATATCCTTATCCGGTTAAGACAGGCGGATCCCTTCAGATGATCTTCTATATTTCCCCGGTTGTTTTAGCCTTGATAACCTTTGTTATTTATAAGTCTGCAAAACACACCAAAACCATTGTATTTTCCTTTTTGTTCTTCCTGATATCTATAATTGTGCTGCTGCAAATTTTAAGTGTTGGTGGTGCAATGATGGCCGACCGATATACTTATTTGCCATTCATTGGTTTCTTTTTACTTGCAGGATTTGCTTTCGACTACTTCACTGATAAAAACACGGGCATGAAGTTCCTGACCGACAAACTGGGTTATCGGACGGGCAAGATCATTGCGCCTGTATTGATGGTCGGGTTTCTGGCTTATGCCGGTTATCTGGGAAGTTTAACTAAAGACAGAGTCGGTATCTGGAAAGATGGAATGTCACTATGGACCAGCATCATTGATTCACATCCAAATTTTCACATTCCGTACAATAACCGCGGACATTTATATTACCAACAAGCAGTAGGCTCTTCAGCAAATGGTCTTCTTTATGAAAAAACAGGTAATGAAGTAGCTGCGGAAAAACAAAAAATAATTACCCTGGCACTATTAGATTCTTCTCTGTTGGATTATGAAAGAGCACTGGTGGTTCTTCCGGATTATGCAGGAGCTCTTTATAATAGGGCGCTGCTGAATCAATTTAAAGGATTAACTGATCTGGCAATTATCGACTACAGTAAAGCTATCGATGCAGATTCAACTTTTGCATCAGCGTATTATAACCGGGGTACGACTTATTACGAAAACGGGAAGACGGAATTTGCTCTAAAGGATTTTTCGAAGGCAATAGAATTGGATTCCACCAATGAAGATGCCTTCTATAACAGGGGAATGATATTGTTTGAGGATAGCTTCTACATCGCTGCATTAAATGATTTTACCAAGGCTATCGACATTGACCCATACTTTGTGGATGCCTATAATAATCGTGGTACGATCAGGTTCATCAATAAGCAATATATTCAGGCTATTGCAGATTTCAATGTGATCATCAGCATTCAACCTCGGTTCCTATTAGCCTATTTCAATCGCGGTTTATCTAACTATCGATTAGGGAACTATGACGATGCCATTATTGATTTTAACAATGTGCTGAAACTGGAACCCACGTATGGGAAATCTTATTTTCAACTTTCTTATGCCAAATATGCAAATGGCGATGTAAAGGGAGCTCTTGAAGATGCTTATAAAGCGTATCAATTAGGCATAGTGCTGGATGAAGAATTTTTGAAAATATTACAAGATGAAAACCAGGTAGAAGAGGTACCGCAAGATGCGAATCAAATAGATTTGATACAAGAAGATTCTCCTGATGATTCCATCAAATAAAAAAGAGAAATTAAAACAAAACGCTTGGTCTTAAAATCTACCAACCGAATAGTTTTTTATTTACTCCTGCTTGTCGCAATTACTGCGATTGTGCTTTCTCCGTCTGTCAATAATGATTTTGTCAATTTTGATGACCATGTCTATGTTCTAAAGAATGAGATCATCACCAACACCACTTCTGATGGAATCAAAACAATATTTGACAGGCATAAGCCTGTGGCCGGAAATTACCACCCGCTTACGATTCTCTCTTACGCCCTGGAATACAAATTTTTCAAGCTCACCGCGGAGCGGTATCATTTAAACAGTTTACTGCTTCACCTGATAAACGTGTTACTGATTTTTTGGCTGATATACCTCTTGGCAGGAAATCTCAATGTTGCGTTTATTACGGCATTATTATTTGGTATTCACCCCATGCATGTGGAATCGGTTGCCTGGATCTCATCGCGAAAGGATCTGCTCTATACTTTGTTTTTTCTTCTGAGTATGATCTTCTATCTGAAATATTTTTTTCGGAATAACCTTACAGAACCAATAAAACAAAACCGGTATCTCTACTTAATCCTTTCCATTATTGCTTTTGTATTGGCGCTTCTCTCCAAGGCTCAAGCGGTAATGTTGCCGATAATATTAATCCTGATCGATATTTTTCTAAGACGAAAGATAAGTATCCGGTCGTTGCTGGAAAAGGTACCATTTTTAATTGCCTCAAGCCTTGTGTTGGTGAGTGCTCAACGGCTTTGTCGCAAAATATGTCCACAGTGCAAAGAACCAATGAATGTCCCCAAAAAAATGCGTGATCAATTAAAATTTAAATTGCCCGCTGATGTAAGCTTCTATCATGGAAAAGGGTGTCAAGCTTGCAATCAGACGGGGTATCTCGGGCGGATGGGGATTACAGAACTTTTGGAAATTGACGATATCATCCGGGATATGCTGATTGAGGGAAA
>JACZTA010000125.1:0-8700 GCA_022573915.1 Bacteroidota bacterium
ATACCTGTCACTTATCTTTATCACTTCTTTATTATTCTTATTGATGAATCCTATCTCTACTATTTTGCCGCCGTCTTCATCTTCAGATTCGATTGTGACCAGAGCAAGTCCTTCTCTGTAGGCGCTCACATAATTGTATCTGGGCTTAATAACCACCTCCCCGGCTTTATCAACAAATCCCCATTCACCCTCCTCATCTTTAAATTTGGCCAAACCTTCAGAAAATACGCCTGCCTCTTCTGCATCGTTAAGCGTAAATACAGTATGCATGTCCTTGTCTATATAGAAAGGTGCCTTGTTTTCTTCTATAACCAGCGCAAGACCTTCGTTAAAACGAGTCGCGTAACTAAAGCGCTGCTCCATTTCCTTTCCTTCAATGTTTATATAATCATAGTAAATTTCGTCACTCTTAATAATTTTTATGATAGCAAAGCCCTCACTGAAAATCGAAGGCTTCTCTTTAAAATCCGGTTCGATTGCTACATTCCCCTTTAAATCAATAAATCCCCAACGGCCGCCAGCTTTTTCCTGAAAAGGAATTAATGTCAATCCCATATTATTTCCTCTCTCAACTTCGTCGCAAGCCGGAAGAAGTGAGGTGGTTATCATGATTATTATGAGAAGCCTTAATCCATTCATGGTAATTAATTTTTTATGTTCTAATTTATAAATATAACAATAAAACTTATAAATCAGATTTTGAAACTCTTTAACCAGAGCTAAGATAATTTGCCTTTCGCGGCGACTTATCCTTAAGACTTTATTATTGAAATTGAAGAAAACTTAATTGCTGAAAAGACCACTCTGCATGTAATGGAAAAGTATAAGTCGGTTAGGAAATATTCAGATAGAATATTTGCTACTTGTCGGGTTTAGTGATCATGCCCACCCGGACCGTGGGCATGGCCATGAGATTTTTCTTCTTCGCTGGCTTCCCTGATATTTGTAACCTTTCCTTTGAAATGAAGATCCTTTCCTGCCAACGGATGATTGAAATCCATCTTTACTGTCTTTTTATTAACCTCTAATACCCTGGCATTAAAACTATGACCATTTTCATCTTGTAATGCGATGTAATTATCGATCTTTAAAAGATCCTCCTGTAACTGGCCTTCCTTAATAAAATTGTCCTTGGGCATCTCCATGATATTCTCATCCTTGGGTGCTCCATAGGCTTCATCTGTTTTCAGGATGAACTCGAATTCTGCATCCACCTCTAATCCGTTTAGATTGGCTTCAAAAGCTTTGAGCATGGAGCCGGTCCCATATAGAAAAGTGAGCGGGCTTAATTCTTCTATCTTTTCTACAATTTTACCTTTAGCATCAGACTTTCTCAATTCATAGATTAGTTGTACAACTTTATTCTCCGAAACATTCATTAAATATCAATTTGTTGATTCAAAAGGCGCAAAGGTAATAAAACAGCAAAATAGGATTACAAATACGCTACCACCCTGAAGCCAGTACATCTGCCAGATGCATGACCCGGAGGGTTTTCTTGTTTCGTTTGAGATAGCCATCAATGTGCATCAGGCAGGAAAGGTCGGTTGAGATGATATATTCTGCCTTAGTAGCAATAGCATGTTCTACTTTTTGATCGACCATACCAATAGAGATGGCTTCATGTTTGACTGCAAATGTTCCGCCGAAGCCACAGCAGGTTTCAACATCTTCCATCTCAACCAGGTTCAATCCCTCCACATTTTCAAGTAATTCGCGTGGCGCTTGTTTTATTCCACACTCTCGCAATGCACCGCATGCGTCGTGATACGTGGCCAGCCCTTCCAACTTTGCACCAAAATCCTTGACCTTCAGAACATCAATAAGAAACTCACTAAATTCAAAAAGATTACTTCGTAAACTTTCGATCTCCTCTTCATTGCCTGAACCCTCAAATAACTTTGTATAATAATTACGCACACATCCTACACAAGAGCCTGAAGGACCGATAATATATCTGTCATTTGAAAAGTCTTTAATAAACTTCCTGGCTACTTTCTTTGCTTCACCCCAGAAACCACTATTGATCGCCAGCTGGCCACAACAGGTCTGCTTACTATTATAATGTACCTCGCAGCCTGCTTTTTCCAGGACCTTTACCATATTAAATGCGGTTTCCGGATAAAGTTGATCTATGAAGCAGGGAATAAATATGTCGACGATCATTTGCGTAAAGATAGCAGAATGTTCAATGTTCCATGTTCAAAGTTCGAAGAAAATGTACATGGGTGCGCTAGTGAACTTTGAGTCCACTCCGAAAAGTGTAAGAATAGATCATGCCACAAAAACACGAAAACACAAAATTTTACAAATGATTGATATTTAATTATTTATACTTTATGGTCTTTTGTGATTTAGTGCTTTTGTGGCGAAAAATGACTTTTAGGAGGGGACTCAACTTTGAATTATTTCCCAAGGTTTAACTCCATCTTAGCAAAGCTATTATTTAACAGGTCCTCGTATTCCATATGCGCCACCGATTCATCCACTTTTAAGGTAGTAATACTAACAGTCTGTACGCGGTGCTTCCTGATCATTTCGACAGCCTTGGATTTGTTTTCAGGATTTTCGGTAGCCATCATCCTGGTTACATCGAACTCCTGACTATGATGAAAACGGCGTACTTCGTCGGTGGTAGGAGCCCCTGTCCTTTCTATCCACTCTTTAAATAAATGCTCTTTCTCCTCTTTTACCGGTTTCGGATAAAGGGGTGCAGAAGACCATATCCCTGATTTGCTGCGATCTATCTCTGATTTGAAGGTCCGTTTACCGTCCCAGCGCAGTTCGGTGAATGAAATAGCAGCTCTCCATTCGATCAGCAGCATGGTGAATGGTTCAATATCCTCAAATGAATATTCTTCTATAAATGCTTCAACTTCCGGGTACCCAAAGCTATCCAACACCACAATACCCCTACTCTTCTTATAAGGTGGTTCATGCTTATGTCTTTCGAATGCACCATTTAATAAGCATACTATCCTGCCTTTTTCTGAGGCTGCGATCCATGTACCACCCGCTTTCTTATCAACAGGCATCAATATTCTTACATCATCGAGTGTATTGATGACCGGCGTTGCCGAAGTTTCCCGTAAAGCGCTCTCATCCCGGTTAGATGTCAGTATAAAGGAGTGGTCATTTGCAGGTATGTATGTAACAGTACACATTCGGCATTGTTCATTTTCTACGTAAACCGGACATAATTCCAACTCTCTTACGTAATTAATTCAATCATTAGATAATTGTAAAAAGTACAGCGTATCCTATAAACCCTTTTATAGCAATTACTTTGGTCATATAAATATTATTTAAATTCTTCTAATTCTCAATAAATCTTACATCTGTAAGAATAACAAATTATGATGTTTTCTAAAGCTACGAATACTAGGTAAAATTGCATTATAAAAAAACGGAGGAAAAAATATGGATAACACAAATACTCTCTCACCGCCTAGTTGCGTAATCGACTTTCCCAACAATGATCTGAATACTAAAGACTTTGATTGGAAAAACAAAGGATACAAAATGACATCTATTAGTGGATACAATTTAACAGACCCGGTGTTTGCTGCTGTATGGGATAGCAGAAACGGGAATGAATACACTTTTAAAACAGACATGACCTCTCCCGAGTTCCAGCAAGAATTTGACAATTGGAAAACCAAAGGTTGGTGGCTCCAATGGGTAGATGGTTATGAAAAAAACGGCGAGATAATGTATGCTGCTATTTGGGAAAACAGTGAAAATCCTGAATACTTCTCGCGACATGGATTATCTCCTGAGCAATTTGAAGAAACTTGCACCGAATTTACCGCCCAGGGATTCAGCCCCGTGCACATCAGTGGTTATTCAACTAATGGAACATCATGGTTTGCCGGAATATGGCATAAAAACAGCGGTACTCCAACTAACTTCAACTGTGATCTTACACTCGATTCATTTGAAGAATTCAACACAGAGATGATCAATAAGGGAATGACTTTGCACTCTTTAAATGGTTGGATTACTAATGACGAACCAAAATTTGCAGGTGTTTGGACAGAAACAAACGAGAATACTAATAAATATGATATCGCGCTTCCCGCTGAAGACTTTGAAGTTACAAGGCAAGAAATGTGGAAATTAGGATTTCACCCTGTAAGCGTATGCGGATATACATATAGAGATAAAAACTTTTTCACGGTCATCTGGCGTGACTGGGAAAAAGAAAATTAAGCTATGTGTGAATATTGAGCTGTTCTCAACATAGGCCTTTTTAGTTTTACTAATTCCATTCGACAGCTATCAGATATATTTAGGTTCTCAGGTTACCTAAATTGTTCTGATAGCTGTTTTTTTATTCTTTATTTCTTAGATATCTTCGTGAAGTCACCAGCCCGGGCTGCCTATGAACTTCTTCACGAATAAAAAGACCCTCCTGTTCCTCATACTAGGCAGCTTTTTCGTTACGAATGCACTAATCGCTGAGTTTATCGGCGTAAAGTTATTTTCCTTAGAAGAATCATTGGGTATAACTCCTTTTGACATGAAGATTTTTGGGCAATCAGGATTGTCATTTAACCTCACGGCAGGAGTATTGTTATGGCCGGTCGTTTTTATCATCACAGATATAATTAATGAATACTTTGGACGAAGAGGTGTGCGCCTGCTATCGTTCCTTGCTGCAGGACTTATAGCTTATGCCTTTTTCGCAGTTACATTGAGTATAAGACTTCCCGGTGCTGATTTCTGGATCTTGAGAGATACGGCTGACGGCCAAATAAACATGGATCATGCATACAACGCGATCTTTGGCCAGGGAGCATGGATCATCATTGGCTCCTTGATTGCATTTTTGCTGGGTCAATTTCTGGATGCGTTCGTTTTTTACAAGGTAAAAAAGATTACGGGTGATAAGCATATATGGCTTAGAGCAACCGGTTCTACTGTGATCTCACAGTTCATCGATAGTTTTGTAGTATTACTTATTGCATTCTACCTCGGTCCGGCACATTGGGCTTTTGGACTTGTATTAGCGATCGGGTTAGTAAACTATATGTTTAAGTTAAGTGCCGCAATCATCTTAACTCCAGTGATTTATCTTCTTCACTACCTGATCGACTCTTATCTGGGTACCGAGCTTGCTCTAAAAATGAAGCTGGCTGCTATGGGTGAGAAGGAAAATTGAGGATTATGGTAATTGATGAGTAAATTTACCGTTAAATCAAAACATGATGCTACGACTATTTTACGTGACGCTCATATTAACTTTCTTTGGAACGACTCTGACAGCACAAATCGTACTTAACCAAAGCGACTTTCCGGTTGCAAATCAAGATGTTAAGTTATTCCATACCTACAAGGATGGCGATACCACGACGCTGGAAAACCATGTTTCGATAGGCACCGGTGCTGCAAACGAGACATATGACTTCAGTTCTGTTGCTTCGTTAATAAATGACAGCAGCATGGTGTATTACCTCCACCCTGACAGCACACCGTGGGGTTCCTACTTTCCGGGTGCAGAATGTGCTATTTATGAAGTCCTCACGCTATACGACAGTGTTACCCAGCAAGATGACTCCGTCGGTTATGCTTATTTCTTTTATTATTCTACACAAGATTCATTTTCTTTATCAGGTTTGGTGGGTGAAATTACCATTGCATTTTTCTTTTTCAGTGAACCATATGCTCCTGCATATCCACAGTATAAAACGTCTTTTACCTATCCGTCTACTCATCATGATTCATCGTCATGGTCCTTATATGATGTATTTTTTCAGATTCATCAGGAGCAGGTAAGAGATGTTGAAATTGACGGATATGGTGTCTTGAACACCCCTTTGGGTGGATTCGATGTTCTTCGAGCCAAGGTTAAGGAGAGCGTAAAGCAAACTCGAATATTCCTTCCGACAGATACAACGATTGAAGAAGTAATGACTTATCAGTACCTCTATTACGCCAAGAACCTCGGCCATCCTTTGGTAACCGTAGATATGGATTCCAACTGGCAGAAAATAACTAATATCACTTATGGGGATTTTCAACCACCTTCCGCTATCCCTGAGCTACCTCAGACCGTTATGGTGAAGGTTTATCCAAATCCTGCCTCAGCAAGCATAACAATTGACTTGTCTGCATATGGGGGAGAATTGAAAACGCTGGGATTGTATAATGTTATTGGTCAAAAAGTGAAAGAGATCCATCATCCCGGGAATCACGGCAAAAAAGTAATCCTCGATATAAGTGATCTTCACCCGGGAGTTTATCTGGTTCTATTGGAGGATCGCGCAGGAACTCAGTATAAAATTAACAAACTGGTAATTTCAAACTAGCAATCGTTCCGGAATGGTCAAGATCATAGAATGCCCT
Source organism: Bacteroidota bacterium (assembly GCA_022573915.1). Lineage (GTDB taxonomy): Bacteria > Bacteroidota > Bacteroidia > Chitinophagales > JACZTA01 > JACZTA01. The sequence goes on from JACZTA010000125.1 coordinate 6,349, forward strand.
CGCGATGCTATGCAAGGAGTTCACGAATTTATCCCAACAGCCAAGAAGGTTGATTTTATCAATTATTTATTAAAGGTCGGCTATGATACCCTTGATTTTGGAAGTTTTGTCTCCCCCACCGTAGTACCACAATTGAAGGATACCGCTGAAGTATTGGCTAAACTCGATCTTGGTTCTACATCTACAAAGTTACTGGCCATTATTGCAAACCTGCGAGGAGCAGAGGAAGCGTGTAGTTTTGAACAGATCAGTTATTTAGGTTACCCATTCTCCATTTCGGAAACTTTTCAACAAAGAAATACGAACGCTACCATAGAAGAATCGCTGTTATTGGTAAAAGAGGTTCAGGAATTGGTCATCCAGTATAATAAGGAATTGGTGATTTATATATCGATGGGATTTGGAAATCCATATGGAGAGCCATGGAGTCATGAAATTGCCATGAGATGGATAGAAAAACTCATTGAAATGGATATTAAGATCATCGCCTTATCCGACACAATAGGGATTGCCAACCCTGAGAGTATTACAGAATTGTTCAGCCAACTCGTACCGGCATTTCCAAATGTTGAGTTCGGTGCTCACTTTCATACCGTACCTGATAAATGGGAAGAGAAAATTGTAGCTGCTTGGGAAAATGGCTGTAAGCGGTTCGATGCGGCATTAAAGGGTTATGGCGGCTGTCCTATGGCTGACGATGACTTGGTAGGTAATATGCCTTCTGAAAACCTAATCGGCTTTTTCAAAGACCGGCAAATAGAAACGGGCCTGGATGATAATGCATTTGAACAAGCCATGGAATTTAGTAATTCTGTATTTCCCCTATCTTGAATGTGGAGTCTGAAATACACGACTCTATATTTTACCAACTGTCAATACCTAATCTGCCCTTGTAGCCGTTTTATGGTGATAAACCTCGCCATACTGCCAAACCGTTTACTTTTCTGCTCACTATGTAATTATTAAGAGTGAAATGTTAATACAATTCACCTCCAGTTTGTAAAGTCAACTGGTTTTATGCTTAATTTTGGAAACTATGTCAAGGTACGTGCTTGCATTACTGCTCTTCACTATCTCCTCCTCCACTGCGCAGGCGCAAAAAACATCGGTAGACCATTCACCTCTTAAGGTATATCAGTCGGCAATTGACCTGTACGACCAAAAGAAATATGCAGCGGCGCAATCAAAATTCGATGAGGTACTTGAATATAATTACGGCGCTTCAAAATCAGAGTTCTCCAGCCTGGTCATCAATTCAACATACTATTTTGCCCGTTGTGCACAAGAACTTAATAATCTGAATGCACCAAAACTTCTTGAAGATTTTATTGAAGCGCATAGTTTGCACCCCCTGCAAAACCTGGCTCAATTCCACCTGGGCCGTTATTACTACAGGAATAGCAAGTACAGGAGGGCAATATTGCCCTTCAAAAAGGTGGAGATCTACAATCTCACCAACCCTCAGATCATTGAGTTGAAATTTAAGCTAGGCTATTGTTATTTTAATGATAAGGATTTTTCCAAGGCTAGGGAGCAATTCGATCAGCTAAAGAATATCAAGTCAAAATATTACTATCCGGTCAATTACTATTATGGCTACATCTCCTACTATGAGAAGGATTATGATGAGGCGTTGAGTCGCTTTCAGACTGCAGAAAATGCTAAGATGTACAAGAAGATGGTGCCCTATTACATCACTCAGATCTACTTTTTGAAAGGACAATACGAGAAGTTGATCAAATATGCTACGCCGATTCTGGAAGCTGGAGTCTTACAATTTCAAAATGAATTGAACTACTTGATCGGGCAGTCTTATTTCATGAACCAACAGTATGATAAAGCGATTCCTTATCTGTACAAACATGTTAATGCCGGAAGAAATTTGTCTAAGCACGACCACTATCAACTGGCTTACGCAAATTATATGGTCGGAGACTATCAGGAAGCGATCAAGTTCTTTCAAAAGTACAGTAACCGAAAAGACTCGCTGTCACAGCATGCTTCTTATATTTTGGGAGACTGTTACATCAGGACAGGCGAAAAGAAATATGCCAGGAATGCGTTTCAGGAAGCAGCCAATATGAATTTCGATCAGGAAATTAAAGAGATCGCGCACTTTAATTATGCCAAACTCTCTTTTGAATTGGAATTTCATAAGGAAGCAATTTATACCACAGAAGAATTTATAAAGAACTATCCGGCTTCTAAATACAATGAGCAAGCAAAGGAATTATTAACCGACATATTTCTTGTCACAAGAAACTATAAGGATGCTGTCTCGGTAATAGAGTCCATGTCTTCTCTCTCGCCAAAGCTTAAAGAAGCATATCAGAAGGTTGCTTATTACAGGGG
>JACZTA010000125.1:8710-10963 GCA_022573915.1 Bacteroidota bacterium
GTATTGAATTACATAACACGAGAAAATACCTTGATGCGATCATTCATTTCGACAAGTCATTAAAGCAACCTATAGATCCTGCACTTCAGGCCTTGGCTTATTTTTGGAAAGGAGAAGCATTGATCAAGAAAGGTGTTTATAAAACGGCTATTAAATCCTTTACCAGGTACTTGTCCCTGGCTGCGATCATTGAGGATCTCCCGTTTGAATCCTCCATTGTTGCCGCCCACTACAACCTGGGATACTGTTATTTAAAAGAGGATAATTTTTCAAGCGCACTCACCTATTTCCAGAAAAGCACCAAACTGGCTGAACAATCAAAAGTTCAGTATAAGTCTCATAAGCTGTACAATCTGGTTTACTCCGATGCCGTGATACGATCCGCCGACTGTCATTTCATGTTGAACAACTATAACAATGCGCTCACAAATTACTTTAGGGTGGTAAACAATAATTTTCCGGGTGCAGATTATTCACTTTACCAGATAGGAGTTTTATACGGACTGGCAAATAATGATGCAAAGAAGATAAGCAACCTAGAACGACTTTTGACAGAACATAGGAAATCATTGTTTGTTGATGACGCTTTGTTCGAATTGGGCAATACGTACTTAGTCAGCGATGATCGCACTGCCATTAAATATTATAACAGGATCCTTTCGGATCATCCCCAAAGTACTTATGTGAGTAAAGCGTTACTTCAACTTGGCTCAGCTTATTTGAATTTAGAAGATAACGATAAGGCGCTGGAGTATTATACTCAGGTAGTAACTGAATATTCTGCCACGCCCGAAGCTCAGGTGGCGTTGCTTGGGGTATGGGATATTGCAATATCGACAAGTGATCCCCAAATATATATTGATCTTCTCGAGAGTGTGCCCGGCATGAATATCACCATTTCTGCTGAGGATTCAATAAACTATCACGCTGCCGAAATGCGCTATAGAAAAGGAGATTGTGAAAATGCCGTGAAGGATCTGACTAATTATATAAACAAATTTCCAAACGGGTTTTTTGCCAACAACGCGCATTTTTACAGGGGGGAATGTTTGTTTAATGACAATGATTTTTTAGGTGCACTGAAGGATTACGAATATGTAGCTGATCAGGTTAGAAATAGGTTTAGTGAAAATGCATTGCTCAAGGTGGCGTCTATCTATTTTTATAAGATGACAGACTACAAGCATGCTTTCGAGAATTATTTGCAGCTTTTATACATTGCAGACTACCGGGCCAATAGTTTAACCGCCCTGGTAGGCTTAATGAGATCGGCGTATCATTTAAAGGAGCATGAAGATGTTGTCAAATATGCAACACAGATTCTGGATTTTAGTCAGGCGACGCAAATGGATATTGCTGAGGCGAATCTTTATCTTGGAAAGACAGCCATGGAAACAGGTGACTATGAGGCTGCAATTGTCAATTTTACCAAAACGGCTGAATCAACCACTACCGAATTTGGCGTGGAAGCGAGATACCTGATTGCATTGGTGCAATACCGAAGATTGGAATATAAAGCTTCTCAGGCAACATGCTTCATTATAATTAATCATATCCCTTCTTACGAAGAATTGGTGATCAAGAGTTTCATCCTGTTAGCAGATAACTACCTCGCTCTTGGAGAGGTTTTTCAAGCCAAAGCAACACTCCAAAGCATTATCGACAATTATCAAGGGGAAGAGTTAAAACAAGTTGCGATTGATAAGTTGAATGCCATTCTTGAAAAGGAGAGGCAGGAAGCGGAAGAAATAGACACGGGAGAGGATGATAATTTTATATATGAGGAAGACTCGATCTACTTCGAACCGGATTCGTTGTATTTTAATTTTGAGGGTATTGAAATTGATAATGATTCAACAGAAACGGATGATGATTAATAAAACAAGAACCAAGAGTATAAAATTTTTGATTCTTATGGTGTTAACCATGATCCTATTTTCTATAAATGTGGTTGCGCAAGGAGAACTCGAGGATGAGGTAGTGATCATCAAAGCTTATAAACCCATTCTGGCTGATGCGATTAAAAATGATTTCAACCCTTATCTCCCAACAGCCGGATCTTTGAAACCTGAAGTGAGCTATGATATACCCACCAAGGCATTGAAGGTAACTTATGAGCCCACCAGGATCAAGGCGCTATCCATGCGAAAGATCAAACCCGAGCCAATTCAACGAGTATATATTAAGGCAGGCTATGGAAATTTCGCATCTCCATTACTAGAGGTATATTTCAATAGCTTGAGAAATAAGAAA
>JACZTA010000322.1 GCA_022573915.1 Bacteroidota bacterium
AATTACCCCGGTTCTTTCTCGGATATCCTTTTTATAGCTTCAAAGAGTACAATAGATTTCACCGCACTCTCTGTTTCTAAGCTAAACTACTGTTGCGCTTCATTAGATTACATCCATAATTATATCGAATCACCACTAACACAAACGGAAATAGATACAACAAACGCATACGTATTTGTGGATGATAAGCCTTTGCTGGAAAGCCTCACCGCTGAGGTCATCTTTGAGTGGCGAAACTATGCTGTAAAGATGATCGCCAAAGAGGGAATGAGAGAAGGTATTCGAATTTTCGAATAGCAGTTGGAGCCTAGAATCCCGTTAATTGAAGCAGTGTTTTTTGGATTGTTACAGAAATCTTAACTAGTACTAAGCACTTCGCTTCAAAAGTTTCTGGATTTGTCTTTCCTGTGTGTTCAGCTTCTTATTAAGCTTGCGATTCCAATAATTAATCTCAATGTAAACGCAGAAAATAATCACAATCAGACAAAAAGTGAAGACCATTAAGATCTTCACGCCGTAAATAAGATCAAGAATTTCCATTTATCGTACTTATACAAGGAATGTATTAACATTTCTATTGTACGAAATAAATGTAATTGGGTTGTGCTATCGTGGAAAGAATTTGGTTAGCAAAGGGGAAGATTTATAAAAACTATCAATGCTTTGCCGATTTCTAATATCACTTAACAGTATTAAACAGGTATTTTTCATCGTAGTTAATCGGGAATTTATTAAGTAGACCCTGGTATTCTTCTTTAAATGTCCTTTTTCGATGATGTTCTTTTTGGTTGTTGACATAGTCCACCACCTTTCCTAGATGACTGTGACTATAGGAAAACGCTCCAAAAACTGATTTAATATTGTACCGAGGGCATAATGTTGCCGCTAATTACTATACTGCTACCGGAGGCATCGCACAGCCAACCAAATCAAATAGTTATACCATTCGCTGAAACAATTGCAAAACAGATTCGAAAATGATTTGTCATTGATCCCCGAAGGATAACACCTCTCTAGTCCGAACAAAACACGATGCCGAAGGTATCGCACATCTTGAATCTCTCAGGTGGATTAGTTGAGGGAAGCTAATCTGTACATTTTCATTTGTACATCTTCCTCCAGTTCCTCTGCCTTACCGACAAGGATTTTATCTTCGATTTGGGCATGTATCTCAAGGTCGTCTATCAAAGCCTGAATCTCACTAAGTATAATTGGAACGTGGATATTATCTACTTTTTCATCAAGTTCACTTTGAAAAATGCTCTGTAGATCATAGATCTCTTCTTCAACAGGAGAATGATTTTTGATAAACTTATCTACCGAAAAGCATTTTGTCGAAAGATAGATTTCATAAAGTTCTGTTTCTGTCAAACTCTTACAGAATTGAAGACGGTCCAGATAAGGAAAAAACTTTGTTTCCTCGTAGTCGATATGTTCAATAAACCTTGTCTTAAATTTAGTAAATAGCTTGGCTAAGGCACTGATACTTTTATCATTACCACTGAGATACTTTAACTTGCTTTCAATGAATGGAAGTTTTTCACGTATATATTCATGGTGTGATTCTCTAAGATACTTGCAGAGTTCCGCAATAGTGTACTGGTTAAAATCTCCTGCCCGTCGATATATGTTCGGAAACTTGAAATTTAAACTATCGAGAATCTTGTTAGTAGATTTATTTAAAGACAGACAAGTTTGCCTTAAAGTGACATCCAGGTAGGCCAGGTAATCCACACCTGATTTTTGCAAAAAATAGGCAGTTAGAGGGTCACTTTGAATTATCTTAGAAATAGTATCACTGTCCCTAAACATAAATCAAATATAACACATAGAAAAGGCGAAGTCAAGTATTATTACAACAGAATTGTAAAAAAGTATTTGAGCTCAAGCACGAATTGGTGCTGACGCATAATAATAAAAGTGAAAACAAAATGCGGTACTCTCTGAGCCACCAAGAAATCAAAAGATCACCATCTATGGGGTGAGCTTCAGAATAGCGCCATGATCAAATAACTGCGTTAATTCGACAGGTTGTGACAGTTCCTGATACAGATAATATGGAACCCCTATATCTGCCAGATAAAGATCACCGACATTATCGGCTGCACCTTTCTCATACAATCCTTTTTTTGGCAATGCTATGGTCAATGTTGCATCCGCGTTCGTTGTAGGATTTGATCGCGTGCCTGTATCCAAATCAAGGCCTGATGGTGTATCCAGTGCCAGAACACGTGAAGGATTATCATTAGCCCATTGGATTAATTTAGCTGTATTTCCTTCCGGAGCACCTTTGATTCCATATCCCAAAACCCCATCCAGTATCAGATCAAATGATTCGATATCAAACTGCTGGGGAAGAGAGTTGATGATGTACGATTTAACGTTCATCTTATTCAAGATAATCGATTGTTTATTTGTAACCGGATTTCGTTTATCCTGACGTTCGGAATACAATATGGTGACGTTTGCTCCCCAAGTATGAAGAAATCTTGCAGCGACCAGAGCACCACCGCCATTACCTCCCACACCAGCTAAAACTACCAGGTTTTTCTCTTTTGCACGTTCTTCCAAAAAAATAATTGAAGCTAGTCGGGCAAGATTCCTACCGGCATTTTCCATCATTTGTACCAAACTGATCTGATAATGCCCCATCATCAGATTATCCACTTCCTTCATTTGCGAAATCGTCAATGAAGGGACCTCATTTCTTGAAACAACCGGAATCATATTAAGTATTCTGCATACGAATCATATTCATTGCACTT
>JACZTA010000323.1 GCA_022573915.1 Bacteroidota bacterium
TGATGCAAACGAATCCCAATCTGACAGCGGAGAGAGCTCTGAGAATACCTCAGAATCACAAGCCCCTGAGACTAAAGACACAGCTGAACCCACTACTGAAGACCAGTCAGCTAAAGAAGGGACGGACGGAGATTCAGAAGATTCTAAAGAATCTAACGAATAAGATTCGAATCAAATTAGTACTCTGTTAAAAATTGAGGGTTAAGGATTTTTCTTAAAGTTCTGATGAACCATATTCTATTCGACGATAACGCCCGGATCAATTTATTACCACTCACTTATACTAAACCTGTATCACGATTAAGGATTGGCATTCTTACTTTGGAAGAAAAATGGGAAAAGTACCTGGGAAACAGTGAATCAGTGATCACAGAGGGATACCTGCAACAAAAATTTGAGCAAGTAGTAGAGGCTGAGAATATAGTTATCAATGCTGCCGTGCTTCCTAACCAAGAACTGGTTAGTGAAATACATGAACTTGATAATAATGAGGCGTTGGTTTCAAATGATATGTTGATCGCCGCATCCATTAATGAAGATCTAATTACAGAATTCTCGTCTGCCACAATATTAGCAAACTGCAAATCGAAGGAAACAAAATTGGAGATTATCCACATCGCTGATCCGTCTGATATTTTTACCTTAAACGATATGGCCATCCGGTCCGATTTTGATTTGATCACAAAGGGAAGGGATTCTGATCCGGTTAGTAATACTACTGCGATTATCGGAAAGGGTGGTTTATTTATAGAGGCCGGGGCTAAAATAGAGCATGCATATCTGAATACCACCGACGGGCCAATTTACATTGGTAAAGATGCTGAAGTAATGGAAGGCTCCATGATTCGGGGTCCGTTTGCGCTAGGGGATCATTCAACTATAAAGATGGGTGCCAAGATATACGGTGCAACAACAATTGGCCCGCATTGCAAGGTTGGAGGTGAAGTGAATAATTCTGTTATCTCCGGTTTTTCTAATAAGGCACATGACGGTTTTTTAGGTAATTCTGTTATTGGAGAATGGTGTAACCTGGGAGCCGACACCAATACCTCGAATCTGAAAAACAATTATGGAAATGTAAAATTATGGAACTACCGTAAGGATAAATTTATTGATACAGGGTTGCAATTTTGCGGCTTGATTATGGGCGACCATAGTAAATGCGGTATCAATACGATGTTTAACACAGGGACGGTAGTGGGCGTTTCCGCAAATATTTTTGGAGCCGGATTCCAGTCCAATTTCATTCCTTCATTTGGCTGGGGCGGAACGGCAGGATTTACAACGTATAAGTTAGATGCGGCCTTTGAGACTATCGGGAAAGTTTTTGAAAGGAGAGGATTGACTCTGGATGAATCGGAAAAGAGTATCCTAAAATCGGTTTTTGAAGCAACGGAAAAATACAGACCCTGGGAAAAGGTTAAAGTCTGACCGCAAAACACATACTTGATGCGAACTCAAATTATTGCCGGCAATTGGAAAATGAATAATGATCTGGAAAATGGTATCCAGTTGGCTACTGCGATCATAGAACATGTTAAGGCAAACCCCACTGAGGTGGAAGTAGTCTTGATACCACCATTTATACATCTGCATTCCATCTCGGCGGAACTAAAGGAGATTACCCCGGATCTTCCATTAAGGTTAGGCGCCCAGAATTGTCACCAGGAAGAGAGTGGACCATTCACAGGCGAGGTGTCTGCGGCCATGTTGAAATCGGTTGGAGTCGAATATGTAGTACTGGGACATTCCGAGCGCAGACAGTATTTCGACGAATACGATAAGGAAATCTATAAGAAAATGGTAAAAGTACTGGAGGCAGAGATGACCCCTATTTTTTGCTGTGGAGAATCACTCGTTGAACGGGAGCAAGACAAGCAGTTGTACCGGGTAGAACAACAAGTTAAGGAAGCCCTCTTCCATTTGGATGAAAGCGATATTGAAAAAATCGTGATCGCTTACGAACCGGTTTGGGCCATCGGTACCGGCAAGACGGCCTCACCCGAACAAGCGCAGGAGATGCATGCGTTCATTAGAAACCTGATCCGTGAAAGATACACAGACGAGGTTGCTTTGAAGATCCCGATTCTATACGGTGGCAGCGTAAATCAGGAAAACGCTTCCGAATTATTTGCACAAGAGGATTTGGATGGTGGCCTGGTAGGCGGGGCTTCATTGAAAGCCGAGGAATTTGGGATGATCATCAACAGCTTGGAACAAAGTTTAACTGTTTGATTTTCTACATTAGACCTTTTAACACCTTGCACCCTCCAATCACCAGCCCCTTGCTTACAAAATTATACACTGCATCATTTTGTCTTTTATTTGTAGCCTGTTTCAATCCGCGCTATGATAAGGTGATCAAGACGATGGAGGGCCCGCCCGGTACTCTTTTATTGTACGGCAATCTTTATCTTGACGAAACCGAAGTGAGCAATACCTATTGGCGTGAATACATGTTTTGGAATTTCCAAAAGTTTGGATCGGAAACAATAGAATATACCTCCACCATCCCGGATACGAGCGTGTGGCATCACGAGAGAAACAAGGAATTGTCGATGTGGTATTTTCGACACCCTGCCTATAATGATTATCCTATGGTGGGAATCTCATGGGAACAGGCAAAAAATTATTGTAAATGGCGAACCGAGCGTGTCATGGAGTTTTACACTTTAGCCAAGAAAAATCATCCTCGGATCGACTACCCCACGGGTCTGGAATACCGGTTGCCTAAACTACGTGAATGGGAAC
>JACZTA010000324.1 GCA_022573915.1 Bacteroidota bacterium
AATGGAGCTGAACCAAAGGAATTATAGTTTGGAAATTTCTGAGGGATAAATGGCATGTGCTGTGACGAACATTGCCGCCCACGAACCGGGTAACAGGTTCCGCCATTATAATAACCCAATACAATATCGAAGGTACCGGAACGATCAAAATCATAGCAATAGATGTGTAGCGGTTCCTCCACTGTCGCCGTATATTTATAGTTCAATCCCAGGTTACCCGCAACATAATCCATATCTCCATCCTTATCAAAATCACCCTCGATGATCTTGTTCCACCATCCAGTGCTGTTCCCGAACCCAAATTCCTCCGTTTTATTCTCAAATTTTCCTGAATTATTATGATAGAAGGAAATAGGCATCCATTCACCTACCACAATAAGATCTTTACTTCCGTCATTATCAAAATCAGTCCAGATGGCGGAAGTTACCAGCCCTTGATCTGATAACCCCGGTGCGATCTCTTCAGTCACATCGCTAAATATCCCTCCCTCATTATTGAGGATATAGCTGGAAGGAGCAAAAGGATACCGGCCGGGGACCACCCTGCCGCCTATAAAGAGATCCATGTCTCCATCACCGTCGTAATCACCCGGAACCACACATGATCCGCTGCTGATCATCTCAGGGATATTGGACTTGCTTTTCGTAAAATTTCCCAGCCCATCGTTCAGATAGAGTCTATCCTGTAAATATTTGGAGGCAGGATCAAACTCATTCCCTCCGCTCACCACGTAGAGATCAAGATCACCATCATTATCCGAATCGAATAGCACTGCACCAATGTCTTCGCAGATCCTATCCCGTTCAAAAGGAGTTCCGGATATTTCGGTAAACGTTGCATCTTCGTTTTGGATATATAGAGAACCTGCCTGTTCGGAAGCACCTCCCACATAAAAATCATCCAAGCCGTCATGGTTAACATCCCCCACAGCTATGTTTGGCCCAAACTGCGACATCTTATGTGGCAACAATATTTCTTTTTCAAAATCATCAAAATCGTTCTCCTTATGAGTAAAACTGATGCCTATTCTTGTTGTTAACTCGCTAAAAAGTAAGTTCACCTGTTCCAGCGATTCACCTGAAGGGATATTTGCATCTGACTGATCTATTACAAGCAAAATATTTACTTCTACATTGTTCAGTATTTGTTGCTTGCCATCCGGCCAAACGACCTTTACCCGATCCACTTTATCAATGGTACCCAAACCAAAGTGTAACCTGTTTTCTACAGAAGACTGAAATCCCCTTGTTAAAGTCAGTTCCTGGTACTGCATCGAATTACCATGTTCAATAGTGACTTTTGCGCCAATTCCCAATTTGTTATTTCCGGATCCCTTAAGATGAATTCGCAGATAATTATTTTCCAACTGATCGGTTGCATTATTTCTGTATACAAAGGTTTGGTCATCCAGATTATTAATGATCAAATCCAGGTCTCCATCATTGTCAAGATCACCATATGCTGCTCCATAAGAAAATGCCTGATCGGTAAGCCCAAATTCGGTCGTTACCTCCCGGAAAGTGAGATCACCATTATTTTTAAATAAATAATTGCTTAGCAATTCACCGGTGGGCATCATTTCTTCGATCTCATAAATATCCACATGCTCGCTGGTTTTCTTGGCTTCAACCTTCATCTTTTTTACTTCGATCAAGAAGTCGTTATCCCGCAAACCTTTGCGGAATCCGTTAGAAACAAATATGTCCTTCAATCCATCATTGTCAAAGTCTGCCATAAGCGTTGACCAACTCCAATCTGTACTGGTTATCCCTGCAAGCAGTCCAATTTCGCTATAGGTACCATTTCCATTATTGAGTTGAAGTGTATTTCGCATGTACTGATAGTGATAACCATGGTCCACCATATTCCAGAAGGTCTTAGGCGACATGCCTTTCATCTGTGTTTTCTGCCGGAAGTTATCTTCAGCCATCATATCTACTACAACTATATCGATCAGTCCATCATTGTTAAAATCAGCCAGGTCCATGCCCATTCCAAAATTGGAAATATGCTTAAGAGAACTCCCGGTTGAGTTGGTGAACGTACCGTTACCATTATTTATATAGAAATAATCAGGTTCCGAATGATCGACAGAGACGTAGATATCAGGATATCCGTCGTTATTCACATCCGCGGCCGCCAAGCCTAATGAAAAACCGAAGTTGATAATCCCCGATTCTATTGTCACATCTTTAAAATGGTTATTTCCATCATTTCTGAAGAGCTTATCGCTCTCCTCCAACTGAGGATTTTTCTGCTTTTCGAATCGAGCTTCATCCACATGCCAGCGAGGATTATTGATCACATAAACATCCATGTCACCATCCAGATCATAGTCAAAGAAGGTAGCTTGGGTTGAATGTGATATATCGTTCAGCCCGTATTCCTCCCCTCTCTCCGTAAATGTTTGATCACCATTATTGATAAATAACAGATTTCCCCTTTTTTGCGGATTGTCGTCGTCATAAGACCTGCATACATAGATATCGAGAAACCCATCCGCATTTACGTCTGCCATGGTAACACCGGTGCACCAGCCATCCCCTTCTATACCGGCGGCGAGTTCACCGATCTCTGCCGCGGCCCGCATTTTCGGTGTTTTGGATACGCCGTACGAGATCCAGGAAGCACCCGACGCGATCGAGCTGGCGCCTCTCGAGCGCGAGATGGAGTTCCGCGAGCTCGAGTTCGTGTATCCCGACAGCGGCGTGCCCGCGCTTCGTGGCGTCAACCTCCAAGTG
>JACZTA010000126.1 GCA_022573915.1 Bacteroidota bacterium
GATGGGTGCGTAATAAAAAAGATATGGGTATTTAAGGTTATAGATGGGGTACCGGATAAAATTACAGTAATCAAAGCTGACGGCAATTATCCGGCAAACGCAACAGGGATTGATATTAGTATTATACGCTCAGGTAGGAGAAATCAACAGTTACTTTCGTTGGCCCAAAGTTCCTTGCTAAAAAATCCCATAAGTCCATCACCATTAGCATTCGATAGTTTACTGTATGCTGCTTCTAACGAATTTTCTGAGCAATGGGGCATCTTTTGCGATTATGATATTGAGTGCAAAGATACCTCCAATTTCTGTACAACCCTCTGCACCTTGGTATCCAATGATGGAGCCGCAGTAGGTTGCGGGGTTAAACCTGATGATATCGTAAACCCGTATTTATTGGGAATTCGAGGTAACTGGCGACTTAATAAAAACTATACTTATTATGTTAACCGGTTACCAAGTATAGCTGTATCTACCAATACCCGTGAAGACGGTACATTTACCTCCTTCATTCCATTCTGGGAATATCATATTGCATCCAAAACTTGGGTACCAGTTTATAATCCACTACATCCACAACATAACCCAAGTTCCCTTTATGATAATTGGATGTTGAACAGTGAAATTACTGTTTATAGCCCTCACGGAAGGATACTTGAAAACATGGATCTTTTAAACAGGTACACTGCTTTGATTGACGGATATGATAAAGTGCTACATAATCTTCCTGTGGCCATAGCAAATAATGCCAGGTATAGACAAATAGCTTATGACGGATTTGAAGATTTCGATTATAGGGATGATGCTGTTACCTGTGCTTTATTGGGCCATTGGAATTTTAAGAAAAATCTACCGGCCAGTTTTATTGATAACACGCAGTGGCATACCGGAAAACATAGTTTAAAACTAACTCCTGGTTCCTATCATTCGGTTTCGCGAGAAATTATTGATTGCTCTAAGGCGGAGTCTCGACCCGGGCCTCCCTATTACGTCCAACCATGTGACTGTATCGATTATTTTGCTCCGGATACCGGTTTTTATGTAATTAATCTTTGGGTAAAAGAAAACCCTAGTTCACCAGCAACACATTATGAAGATGCCAAAATAAGGGTGTATACCAGAGATGCTTTAGATGCTACAATCAAGACCTATGAATTCAAGGCAACCGGGCCCGTAATCGAATCCTGGCAACAGATAGAAGATACCTTCTATGTTTCTCCAGCTACTAAATGTGTGGTGGTTAAGCTCATGAATGAGGGCTTCACAGATGCTAATTATGATGATATAAGGATTCATCCATTTAAAGCAAGCATGCTTTCATTTGTTTATGATCCGCTCACTTTAAGAATGATGGCCGAACTGGATGAGTATAATTTTGCTACGATTTACGAGTATGATAATGATGGTAACCTGGTAAGAGTGAAGGAAGAAACAGAAAAAGGAATCATAACGAAAAGAGAAACCAGAACAAGTATTGTTAAGAATTAATTGTAAACGCGAGGCTTGATGAAAAATCGCTTTGAAAATTAAAAGCATATGAACGGTTTTGTTAAAATCTGTAATTGCTACATCCTCACATTTACATATGTGGCTTTCTCTTGTGAATTTTTGCTTGCGCAAAATCCTACGGATGACTTTAATAAAATGTTGGAGTCCTATCTAGCGATTGATAAAATACGGATTGAACAAGAATATCGGTATTACAGAAATTATGCAACTACTGAAGCTTACCAAACCGAAAATGGAGTACTTATTCGTGAAAAAGAGAATCTCTATAGTAATTCATTTGATATTGAAAGAATAATGAATAGCAAGTACATGATGTTAATCGATCATGAAATGAAAATTATTGCTGTAAAGAAACCTGAGAACCTCAAGAAAAAAGATCTGCTTTCATTTAATACAGACTCATTGCTTATGTTTTGTAATAGGGTTGAATATTTAACCCAACTTGGTGGGCTTGTTGGATATCGTTTTAGCTTCTCGTGGGGTAAATACGAATATTTGGATATCATTTATAACCCGTCCACCTACCTAATCAATAAGACGGTATGGTATTTCAGGCAGCCATTTTCGCCAAATGAAAAAGACCAACCAACAAAACCAAGAATAGAAATAGTCAATACTAAGATCTTGATCGATCCGGATATAGAAAATAATAAGTTTTCCACGCTTCGCTATCTATCCATTGTAAATGGAAATATAGCTTTAACCTCTGCCTACAGCGATTATAAATTAATTAACTACATCCGTTAAATCCATGAACATGAGCCTGATGAATAAAAAGACAAATTTAACTCTGGCAAGTATCTTTATGCTGGTAACAATCATTAGCTCTCAATCTTATGGGGCACTTGAGATTACGAATAGTAGACTTTCCGGAGCCAGTGTGGCCGCAGGAAATAGCATTGATGTGCAAGATGATAAATACACCTACATGCAAACTTACCCATCATGGCCAACAGTATTTACCAATAAAAAAGTTACCGATCGCATTATATTTAGCCTTGACCCGGCAGGAACCAAGATGTACACTGTTGCTTTTGCGTGTACTCTCGGCTTAAGCATTACATATTATGATGCAGCCTTCAGTCCAACAACAGTCACCAAAACTTTAATAATTAATTATAATCCGGCAGGTGGTAGCATATTTACGGATAAAGATGCATATGTGCTTACGGGCGGCCATAGGGTTGTGGTTACGATTACCAGCTTGAGCGGTGCTTCTGGTGTTACTAATCTATTTTTAGAAGCAGAAGTGGATGTGGAGCGTTATTATAGTTTTATTCCAAGTAGCGTACCTACTATTACAAGCAGAACTGTATATGGTGGTAAAAAACTAGAAGTCTATTGGGGGTATTTTGGCGGCACAGAGGAGTATGACCTTGAATGGACATTTGTTAACGATTATAAAGACTCACTTACCTTTGAACCTACTACAACCCTCGAATATGATTTCGATCGTAATAGTACAAGAGTTAGCCTAACCAACAATCATTATCATATTCCTTTGGTTTATGAACATGGATATATTCTATATAGAGTTCGCCAAGTCGGAAAATTTGGCAGCGGGTTTGATAAAAGGCAGGAAGGAAGATGGTCTGATTATACCTATATTGGAAATAAGGTTGCCGGTTTTCCCGACCGATATTATAATTCAACGGCTCACGAAGATGATGATTTCAATTGGTCGTATTCTGCAAGCTATATGTATTGCGGCAATAGAAGTGAAGTTATAAATTATTTTGACGCTACAATACTGAACAGGCAACTCGTAACAATAAACAATACGGCAGATCGCTCTGTGGTGCAGGAAATTATTTATGATCACCAAGGCAGGCCGGGTATATTCGTTTTACCCGCCCCTACTGAAGATTCAACGTTGCATTATTATTCAAATTTCAACCGTAATTCTTCAAATGTAGCCTATTCAAAGTTTGATTTTGATACGCTGGCTGCTGCATGCCAGATAACCACACGTTCCATGCATGATTCACTTATTGGAGCATCAAGATATTATTCACCCAAGAATCCTTATCAGGAAGGCTTTCAGGCTTATGTACCTGACGCAGAATTATACCCTTTCACAAGATCTGAATATACGCCTGATTTAACGGGTAGAATCAGAAGACAAAGCGGTATTGGACCCGATCATCTTTTAGACTCGGGCCATGAGGTAAAATATTATTACGGGAAACCCGGACAGAAGAAATTAGACAGGTTGTTTGGTACAGATGCTGGCTATGCTGCACATTATCAAAAGAACATGAAGAGCGATCAAAACGGGCAATTGAAGGTTTCATATGCTGATCAATCAGGAAGAGTTGTTGCTACTGCCTTAGCAGGAAGCGCACCTTCTAGTCTTATTGCCCTTAATAGTAATACCGGTTCAAACAGGGATACAATTAATTTATTGGAAAATAATGTCATGAGCGTTGGCGAAAGCGGAGAAATACTCGCGACCAGGACATTTTTAGTGACCTCTACGGGTATTCATAAATTTGATTACGGAATTACCCCAAAATATTATAAAGACACCTGCCTCCTAGCTAATATATGTTATGATTGTATTTATGACCTGGAAGTTAGTATTCAAGATGAGTGCGGATTGGAGATGATTCCCGGCGGCCCCTACAAAAAAACGATAGGACAACTACCCCTTGACACCATCTGCCAGGATACCACTTACCGCCTTATAATTTCGTCGGATTCATTCTTTATTAATCTTACGGTGGGTAGCTATAGTATGGTAAAAACGCTAACCGTAAATGAAGACGCTCTAAATTATTATACGGTAAAGTACCTTGAACAAGATACCTGCCTACCTACCTACCACGAGTTTCTCCAAACCTTTATTGATAGTATCGACTTTTCTGGCTGTAATGCAGACTTTTGTGATTTGGAGTGTGTTGAAAAACTAGGTACCAAGGAGGTATATGGAGGATCTGATGCAGAATATGATTCCCTCTTCGCAATATGTAAACGAGGATGCAAGATTGTTGATTTTAAGGATGGAATGTATAACATGCTCCTGGCTGATGTAAGTCCCGGCGGACAATACGGCTTTTTCTGGGCAGACTCCATTGATCCATCTCAGTTCAACCTCTCTGTTTATAATACATCTAATAAATTACCTGACAGGCCCAATGCCGATTGGCGCAACCCTGCTAGCGTGTATAAAGATCTCGATAATAATCCCGATTCAATTTATTTGGTCAATGGAATGAAGGTTCCGCCTGATCATGATTCCGTTAGCATAGAAATTTTTATGTCTAATTGGAAAAGTTCATGGGCAAAGTCCCTGGTTACGTTTCATCCTGAATATTGCTATTATGACTGGACGATCTCAAATGAAAGCGCACATGAATATGAATATAGGATGATTCAAACCTATTATTATCTCAATGCTTTGGATTCGGGTTATATGAATCCGATAAACATGACACATGCCGAAGGTGTACCTGATAGTGTACCTGCTAACACAAGTAATAAGGATCCATTCTTTGATACGGGTGGACTGGGCGTTAGCTATCTCGGCGAAATAAAGGACAGCTTGAGATATTTCAAAATCTTTGGCACAGATACATTCACCATGTGGGAATGGGCCACCATCGCTACTCATTGCCCGGCAGACTCTACAGTGAGCCAGTATAATACCTGTATTAGCAATCATGAATTCGGACAGGATTCATGCAAAAGAGACTATCTATGGCAAACCTTCAAAGCATTTTACTTGGCCGAAAGGCAGGAGATAGCCGACAGCATAAGAACCGCTTACGCCATTATAAATAAATGTTATAATGGTTGCATTGGTGAAAACCCGGTTACATGGGATTCAACCCTGCACGATTTTGATTGCTTCACCGTTAATCAAATACCTTATTGTCCCTCAACTACCGACTACGACGCTGATCAAGATACAATTCAGCCGTGTAGTTATTTAACCAAGACTTATTATGCAAATAAAACCAAACGATTCCCCACAAGCTTGAACGTACTGGGTATTGATACTGCAGGTGGCGTGATCGATTACATAGATTCACTAGCCAAGGTGATCATTACCAATTTTTGTGACAGCAACTGTAACGATTATGCAAGTGCATGGATGTCCACTTTGTCCCCATGCGCAATGAGTGCTGTTGATTCTTCAGCGGTACGAGCCGAATTGATTGAGCTATGTAAGTTAGGATGCGACTCTGCCAATAGCTTTGGTTCTTCTACGCTGCCGAGTGGGGTTACAACGGCAAATGGTAATAGCACCTTCGAAGCTGTACTTGCGTATCATTTAGGACCTAAAACACATAAATGTAATGGATTGCTGTTATCATGGCCCAAGGCTTATGGACATAATTATAACGGTGCAGGTAGTTATATGGATACCTGTGCCTGTGAGTTAATACTGATCAACGACAGTGTATACACGAATATTGCTACTTTACCCGATTGGGTAGTAACGCAAGAGGATCTGTTTATCTATACTTACAATGAAAGAATATTAAACCTTAGTGACAAGGCTTGCATTTGTAAAGATGCATTCGCTAAAGGTGGTTCATCCTGGTCTCCCGGTGCCGCCTGGCCCACTGCAGCCGAAACCTATTTACAGGATACGGCGAAGGTATATATAAACCCGAGTATAAATTGTTTTGATTGTATTTCTTGTCATACCTTTTACCTGCAGCAGGATACCTTTGATCTTGCGTACCCAGAAGCAATTGACTCCAGTAATTATTTGGTAATGTTGACCAACTATATTAATAAAAAACTCAACCTGAATCTTTATCCTTCGGAATATCAAAGCTTTTGGGATGATTGCGATATTTTAGGAATGGACAACCTACCAGTTTGCGGTCCATTGACAGATGAAGCCCTAGATCTTGAGAAACTCTTGAACATGCTGGCAGAAAAGGGATATCTTGCCAATTCTGTTAATGATAGTATAGATCTGAATTTATACTCAATTTACAAAGATGGCAGTTTACCTGCTTACACTACCCCCCATCATAAATATTGGACATGTTATGATTCACCCATCAATGATGATTGTAACGATAGCGTCATTGTAGCACATATCGGAAGCGCCGCTGACCTGAATAATGATTGTGAGATCACATTAGAGATCAAGAATGACCCTTACTTGAATTTTGATA
Organism: Bacteroidota bacterium; assembly: GCA_022573915.1. Lineage (GTDB taxonomy): Bacteria > Bacteroidota > Bacteroidia > Chitinophagales > JACZTA01 > JACZTA01. The sequence goes on from JACZTA010000126.1 coordinate 6,645, forward strand.
ATATTATTAGCTTGGATCGCATGGAGGTGGATAGTCCAGGATGTAGCACGGATTATGATTTTATCATGCAAGCTACTTTTGTCCTAAGTGATGGAAGTTGGCACACTGATACCCTATGGGGTACGGCAAGCTGTTATCCAATTGCCGAGTGCCAATGCACTAAAACAGGATTTGAAATCTGTAATCATTCCATGTTTTTCGGTATCGAAGCTGACACGAATGACTGTCGTGAAAACCTGATCCTGAGAGCCAAACATAATGCTTGGAATGCTTATAATGAATACCTGGATTCAGTAAGGAATGTATTCAGGGTAAGCTATATTAACAAATGCATGAAGGCCATGGGGAATGAAACATTTACGATGAGCTTTGACGATTATGAATACCACTATACTCTCTTCTATTATAATCAAGCAGGTAACTTGGTGAAAACAGTTCCGCCAAAGGGTGTGAATATGTTAGCCCCGAACCAGGTTTCAAATGTGCGGGCTCAGAGAGATAACCCGACGGGTGTTCCGGTGGTACCTTCCCATACCATGGTTTCGCTTTACAGGTATAATTCTTTAAATGAAATAATTGAAGCAAGTTCTCCTGATGGAGGTAAAATACAATACTGGTATGACGAAGCAGGAAGAATCGCAGTATCTCAGAATGCTGTAGAGGCTGTAGACTTCGATTACAGTTTTAGTATTTATGATTCGTTGAACCGAATTGAAGAAGTAGGTGCAATACATAATTTAATTGCAATGACCGATCAAAAAGCACGTAACAAGACTGACCTTGAAACTTGGATAAATGGAGGTACGAAAACAGAACTCACTAGAACTTTCTATGACAAACCGCTTGACACTTATGTAGAAAATCTATTCCCCAACAAACAACAAAACCTGAGGCTGAGAGTTTCGAGCTCTGCCACTTATAAGTACGATGTAGCGGATGGTCAATACGACCATGCAAAGCATTTCAGCTATGATTCCCACGGATATACGGCTGATTATATACAAGAAATGCCCGCGCTAAAAACAGTGAGCAATGACGTAAAGCTTATGCATTATGATTATGAATTGGTAAGTGGTAATGTGCTTCGTGAACATTACCAGCAAGGAAAAGCGGATGAGTTCATTCATAAATATTGCTATAATCCGGACAATAAACTTTGGGAAGCCTATACAAGTAGGGATAGCGTTTTATGGGATAAGGACGGGAAATATTATTATTACCATCATTATAGATTCGCCAGACTTGAACTCGGGGATCATAAGGTGCACGGATTGGATCATGCATTTACTATCCACGGTTGGATCAAAGGCGTGAATTCAAATACCTTGAATAAGGACAGGGATATCGGAAAGGATGGTGCAACAGGGTCAGCATATATTAGCACCGAAACCGATATTCATTTAAAAATAGCAAGAGACGCTTTTGGTTTTACATTAGGTTATTTCACAGATGACTTTTCTGCAATTAGCCAACCCAGCCCAAGCCTCAACTTTGAAGCAGACGTAGCCGGAAGCGGGTTTGAAACAAGTTCACCTGAATTATTCAACAGCAATATTAGGCATATGGTGACTGCTATTGAAGGATTCAGCATACAGGGTACTGCCTATAAATATGACCAGCTAAACCGGATCAAAAGAATGAAAGTCTATCAGAATGTAAATACGACTACAAATGTATGGCCTGCGGGTGGCGGATTAAATGATTATATGAGCAAATACTGGTATGACTCCAATGGCAACCTCGACAGCCTGATTCGAAACGGATTTGGCGGAACCCTCGCAATGGACACTTTTAAGTATCATTATAATGCCGGTAATAATCAACTCAATCATGTAACTGAACCGGTTGGAATTGCCGGGAATTATACGGTTGATATAGACAATCAACTACCAAGCAATTACTTATATGATCAAACTGGCAATTTGATTAAAGATGCCTCCGAACAAATTGATAACATTTCCTGGAATGTGTACGGTAAAGTGAACACAATAACAACGTCTGCTCTTAGCGGTAAACCAGATATTGATTACGAGTATGATGCTTTTAATAGACGCATAGTGAAAACCGTTGACCACAAAAACGACAATTATGTAAGTACGTATTATGTAAGAGGTCCTTCTGGCAATGTACTGGCGACATATGAGAGAGATTCTACTTCATTGCTGCTAGGTAGATTCCATATAAAATTTACTTTGTTGGAATCTCATGTGTATGGTACTGAGCGTTTAGGTGTTAATCAAGTGAATAAACTACTCCGTGAAATTGATACATCTATTCCCATCAATTTCACTGCCACAAAGGATCCTCCGGAAAGAAAATTGGGAAGAAAGAAATATGCACTAAAAAATCATCTTGGCAACGTGCTCGCAGTTATATCAGACAGAAAAATGCCACAGGATAATCCGATGAATGGATTAATTGACTATTATTTAGCAGATATTTGTTCCAAAACGGATTATTATGCTTTTGGAATGCTGATGCCCGGAAGGCAAATGAATCCAACAATCTATCGCTACGGTTTTCAAGAGATAGAAAAGGATAATGAAATAAGTGGTAATGGTAATTCATATAGTTTTCAATACAGGGGTTATGATTCTCGCTTAGGCCGGTTTAAAAGTGTTGACCCGTTAAAGAGATTTTATCCTTCCAATAGTCCTTATAATTTCTCCGAGAACCGAGTGATTGACGGTATTGATCTTGAAGGTAGTGAGTGGAAAGATATTCACATTTATGTGAATGAGAAGACTGGCGAAAGAAAAATTATTAAGGAAGAAAGTTACAGAGGAAAAACAGAAAAGGAAATGAATGAACTTCACGGCAAAAAGAACTTTTTTAGAAAATACTCTGATTCGTTTGGCAAAAAAGGAAGAGGTTTTAGATATATCTATTATATACATGACGAAGACGGTAATTTTCACATTGAAGAAGAATGGATGCAAAAACCTGGTCTAAAGCGCGGCGGAATTTTTATGGGCAAAGGAGCGGCAACGATGCTTGGACCAAGATTTGATCACGATAAAGAATTAAATCCATTTCGCTTTAAAGAAGCACCCATACATTCACCAGATTTATATGGCCGGACGCATGATATCGCAGAAGCCAAACCTGGTTTTACTAGTTGGAAGCAACGTAGATGGCTGCCGGCTGATAAAGAATTAGCCCGAGATATGAGAAAATTTTATAGAGCCTCATTAAAGAGGTATAAGAATCGCCCCATTGATCCAGTCACGGGAAGAAAGATATCCAGGGAAGCTAGATTTGATGCTTTAAAAGGTGCCGCACTATTTACCATAGTGGTTCCGTTGAAAATAATTTTCTCAAGAAAGGAGAAACCAGTAGGGCTGCCAAGAGCAGAAGGAAAGGCGCCTCCTGAAGAAAAAGCTCCGAATGAGAACGATAAAGACCGGGTTACTATCATCCTCGAACCCGGTCCCTTCAAATTCCCGGATGAATCCCCATCTGATGAACCGCAAGAAGTAAATGAATAATAAATTATTGCGATGCTGGGCCGATCTTTAATTCATTCACATAATGAGCCGTATATATATTTTTCTACAATTAAGTATTTGTTTACTTTTAAACAATTTAATTTAAGAAAAATAATTTTAGAACTGAGTGATGAAATTAATTTTAAAAAAACTCCCATTAAGATCGTTCCCTGCAAGATTAGCCTTAATCATTATTAGTATAATAATATTAACTGTAACCTATAACTGCGGTATTTATAGCAGTGAGACTGCGGGTGTAATAACTTTCTATGAGATACATTCAAACAAACTAATTGCAGAAAAAGTAATCAATAAGTTAATTAATGAAGACAAGGACATCGCAAAGGTTGACTTTTATCATGAGCATGTGGACACAACTGTATGGAAGGGTGTTCACATATCTCTTATAGATTCGAATAACGACGTATATATATTACGATTTATCTTTTATTTCAGTGGACCAGAAGAACACTGGATTGACTCCACAAATTGCTACATCGGTTTAAAAAGTGTCAAAGACATAGAAGTACTTACCCCTAAAAAATTTCAAGGTTTGACAGTTGAAAAGCAAAACTATTATCTCGAAATATTTGAGACTCAGTTTATTAGCAAGCTGAGATATAAACTAATGAATCAATAAGCCCTTCAACTGTCCGTAGGTACTGTCATAAAATCCAAGTTAATTCATAATTATTTTTTATTTTTCAAAATGAAAGAGG
>JACZTA010000127.1 GCA_022573915.1 Bacteroidota bacterium
ATGTATTTAGGTTTTAGTTTATAAATAGCATCATAATCCTTGCGCGTAATCTTTTTATCAAAACCGTCAACTTTTAAGTTCCGTCCAAAAACCTGAAAGATGTCAAAGTCTAACCGTGGACCCACAGTTGTTTCAATCCCTATCTTGATATGAGTTGGGCTTTTCCCTGTCCTGACTCGTTGATTAAAAAAAAGGTCTCTCATTTCAACATATGGTATAACATCGATTTCTAATTTCTGAGTTTTTGTAAAAATGACATCATCGCCGCTAATTGTTTTAATTTGCTCCATGCACCAAAACGAAAGTTGCAACGCCTGAAAAATTGTCGTTTTTCCTGAATTGTTACCTCCTATTAAAAGATTTAGACTGTCTAAAGTTACATCATAATACTCGAATCCTTTTAAATTCTCTATATGAAGCGATTTAATCATTAGTCTTGCCTCACTTTTATAATTCCTTGATTGGAATATAATTTAAAAATGGGCTTACTATGAAATATTAATTGACCATGCGAGCTTAATTACTCAGCCGCCTAGGGCTTAGATGAAAAGGAGGGGTTTCTTCACACTCTTTCCACTCAAACCCTTTGATCTATTCGCTCTTTGCGATCTTGCCGTTTCCTTCGTTGCGATATAAACGATCATCACCTCCTTTGGTTTTCAAAAGTGTATTCCTTTCAATCTTATCCTGTTCAATATATTTGAATGACAGATCAAATTCGACCGGAGTATTGATGACATAAACATCGAGATCGCCGTCATTATCATAATCGAAGAAGTTAGACTGAATTGAATGACTTCGATCCGCTAAACCGTAGCTATCTGCGCTTTCAGTAAATGTTTCGTCGCCGTTATTTATAAAAAGTTTATTCTTCAAATACTCCGTGTCCGGGAACCAACCGCTCTGACACACATATATATCGAGCCATCCATCCTGATTAATATCCACCATGGTAACCCCCGTAGTAAAGCCAATGCCGCCGTCAACCCCGGCTTTTTCGGTAATGTCCTCAAAGACCATGTTGCCCCTATTCAGGTATAATTTGTTGGTGACAAGCGTTCCGGTGAAATAAATATCCTGCAAGCCATCATTATTAACATCTCCGACTGCAACTCCTGCACCCATATAAAGATGCATGAAATTGAAATAGTTGATTCGGGCATCTTCCGTGATCGTGTTAGCAAAATCCAACCCACTTTCCCCGGTTGGAATCAATTCAAACATATCTTCATTCTCAACATCAGTGCCGCTTAAGGTAGCCGTGTCGACCTCTTCAGCTTCCTTATTACTGCAAGCAAAGAAAATTGCCGCAACAATAATCAAGGTTAATATCTTAGATACTGATTTCATGTTACTTCGTTGATGTAATTGAGTTAACTGCTCCGGTTTTGAAGATTTGCATTTTGTCATTATTGTTTGCCACCAGGATCATTCTTCCTCCATTGTCATTAATTATCGCAAGATCCCGAACATCCAAGTCGGCAAAGAATCCACTTTCTTTAGCTGTCAGCGGCTTAAAACTGCCGTCGCCGTTCCCTTCCAATATCAAACCTATACTGGCGTCTGCTCTTCCCGTTTCTACTTCGGATACATAGAAATTTCCGGCGATCACCAGATCTATCTTACCATTATCGGTAAAGTCGCCGGCAATGATTCCGTAAACTGTAGAAAACTGTGCTCGAACCGGTAAGGCAGTAATACCAAATTCACCTGCACCTTTATTTTCCAGATAAACACTTTCGAACATTTTTGCTTCGTGGTGCTGCAATGCAACTTGCAGATCGTCACCATATACATCGAGCAGGGAGGCTCTACCGAATGACTCATAGTTGGTGAATTTCTCTTTGATGAAGGGCATTTGTTCAGAGGAACATTGTCGTCCCCGCACAGGATAACAGGTACCGCTATTGTAATAACCTAATACAATGTCGAGGCTTCCAGAGTTATCGAAGTCGTGACAATAGAGATGGAGTGGTTCCGTTTCTGTTGCCACATACTTATAGTTTAAACCCCGGTTGCCAATGATATAATCCATATCGCCATCCCCGTCACAATCCGCTTCCACTATTTTGTTCCACCAACCGGCAGTATTTTCCATGCCGGCGCTAAACGTCAAGTCGACAAAAATGCCGTTTTCATTTCTATAGATACTAATTGGCATCCACTCTCCTACAACGATCAAATCAAGACTACCATCGTTATCAAAATCAGTCCAGACAGCGGAAGTAACCATTCCGGGTTTAACGAGATCCGGAGCCACTTTTTCTGTCACGTCTGTAAATTTCCCTGCATCATTATTTAAGATATAACTGCGTGCAGGAAACGGGTAGCTTCCGGGAACTACTCTGCCACCTACGAAAAGGTCCAGATCGCCATCCTTGTCATAATCACCTGCTACAACGCAAGAACCACTGGTTAGCATTTCAGGCAGTGTTCCAATAGAAAGTTCAAATTTTCCCTGTCCATTATTGAGATACAGCCGGTCCTGAAGTTCGGGGCTGGTAATATCAAATTCATTTCCACCACTAACCACATAAAGATCAAGATCACCATCCCCATCCGCATCAAACATCAGCGAGCCAATATCTTCATGGTAAGAGTCATCGTAAAATGCGGCCCCACTACTTTTAGAAAAGGTATAATCTCCTTTATTGAAATAGAGTGCACCTGATTGTCCTATTGCCCCACCTATATAAAAATCGGTAAGTCCGTCTCCATTCACATCACCGGTTGAAATGTTCGGTCCGAACTGACTCATCTTATGTGGAAGAAGAATTTCTTTCACATAATCGTCATATTCATTTTCCTGATGCTCAAAGTTCACTCCTCTTTCTGTTACTTCTGCAAAGATGGGAGAGTCCGCCCAATCATATATATCGGTGGGATCTGTTGCATTCTTCTGTTCCAAGATAATGACCTTGTTGATCTCCACGTTTTTTATTCTTTGCTCCTTGCCATTGCTCCAGGTGACCACCAGCTCATCAATATTGGTCACATCGCCTAATCCAAAATGGAGTATTCCCTCTACACTGGACTGGTACCCTCTGGTAAGTGTTAATTCCTGATATTGGATTTGATCTCCATAGCGGAGCTTAACGTGAGCACCAATGCCAAGTATATTGGGAATATCTCCATTTAATTTTACTCTAACGAAGTTGTTTTGATTGATCTCGTTAGCATTATTTTTATATAAGAAAGCCGGTTCCATCAAATTATTCACGACCAGGTCCAGGTCGCCGTCATTATCAAGATCGCCATAGGCGGCACCGTTTGAGAAGCTTGCATCACCTAAACCCCATTGCCCGGTTATTTTAGTAAATGTGAGGTCACCGTTATTTTTGAATGCATAATTGACCAGTTTAACAGAAGGTATAAGATCATATATCTCATCGAGTTGGCCTTCCTTTAGATTACTCACACTATTATTATTTTCATCAAGGTTCTCATTGATTTTCGCAGCTGCATCCTTATTTGCCGCATCCCGCCTGTAACCATTTGTAATGAACAGGTCTTTCAATCCATCATTGTCAAAATCTGCTAATAAAGGCGCCCAGCTCCAATCGGTATTGGCGATGCCTGCCAGCTGGCCAATTTCACTGAACGTACCATTTCCATTGTTTAGCTGGAGCGTATTGCGCATGTACTGAATCCCATAACCCTGTTCCACGTGTTTCCAGAAGGTTTCAGGTGCCATGGCACCCATGTTCGTTTTTTGCCTGAAGTTATCCTCTGCGGTCATATCCAGTACACAAATATCTATTTGGCCGTCATTGTTGAAGTCGGCAAGGTCAGAACCCATTCCAAAATTAGAAATATGCTTAAACACCTCATTTGATACCATGTCAAAGGTTCCATCACCATTGTTGAGGTACATATAATCCTGTTCTACATAATCGTTTGATACATATATATCCTGCCAACCATCCCCGTTAATATCAGCGGCCATGACATTCAACGCATAACCGTAATTCAGCATTCCCACTTTAACAGTCACATCGGTAAAAGTCTGATCCCCATTATTCCTGTAAAGTTTATCACTGGTAGCAATTTTAGGATTCATCCAGTTAAATAACTGCATCCTTGAATCGTCAAGAAATGCACGAGGATGATTACCCAAATACATATCAAGGTCACCATCATTGTCATAATCAAAAAAGACTGCCTGATTGGAATAACCCTTATCATCCAGTCCATATTTTTCAGACTGCTCGGTAAATGTCAGATCGCCATTATTGATATAAAACAAATTTCTTCTTTTTTCATCTGAATCGTCGGTGTATGAAACACAGACATAGATATCCAGAAAACCATCGTTATTGATGTCCACCATCGTAACACCCTGGCACCATAGCCCTTCCGCTGCTACTCCTGCTGTTGCCGTTATTTCTTCAAACTGCATATTCCCCAAGTTCCTGTATAGCTTATTATCGACAGAATTACCTGTGAAATAAATATCTGTTAACCCATCATTGTCGATATCTCCCAAGGCAACTCCGCCACCGTTATATATATACTCGTAATCGAAGTAATTTTGTTTATCATCCTCAGCCAGATCGTTACTGAAAGTGATTCCTGAATGTGCTTGATCCACACGCACAAATAAAGGCTCCGTGGTGGCTTCTACATTATTTCCTGATGCAGATTCGGTCTGATCCTTCGAACCATTTCCACATCCCATTGCAAAGAACAATGCTATCAGCGCTAATATTTTCATATATCCTTTCATTCCTTATTGTCTTTGAGCTAATTCAGATCTATCCAGCATGGGACCAAGATTATTGATATGAAACACCTGCATATAATCGTTATTGTTTCCAACCAAGATGAATCCAGTACTTACTCCTTCATTCAAATATGCTAGATCTCTCACATCACGGTTGGCAAAAAAGCCACTCTTGTTAACGCTGACAGATTTGAAATTTCCTTTTCCGTCTCCCTCCAGAAATAGTCCAATACCGGCATCTGCCCTTCCGGTTTCTACTTCGGAAACATAAAAATTACCCGCTAACAGAATATCCTTCTGCCCGTTTTGAGTAAAATCTGCTGCAATGATCCCAAACACCGTAGAGAATTGAGCCTCTATGGGTAGTGGCTGGATCTCAAATGATCCGTCTCCATTGTTTTTCATGATAACTGATTCAAATAATAATGCCTGGTGGTGTTGTAAAGCTTCGTCCAGTTTTGAACCATACACATCTTCCAACGTAGCGGCACCAAAAGCATCATAGTTCTTGAATTGCTCCTTGATGATCGGCATTTGCTCAGAAGAACATTGACGGCCTCTTACAGGATAACATATGCCCTGATTGTAATATCCAAGCACAATATCCAGCGTTCCATTCTCATCGAAATCATGACAATAAAAATGTAATGGCTCCTCAACCGATGCTTTATACTTATAATTCAATCCCAGATTACCCAGGACATAATCCATATCTCCATCACCATCCAGGTCGCTGGCGACTACCTTATTCCACCAACCGGTGGTATTTTCCATACCCATATCAAAAGTCCTGTCGATCAATTTGCCTTCCACGTTTTCATAGATAGAAATAGGCATCCATTCCCCCACAACTATTAAATCCTGATCATCATCGTTATCATAATCAGTCCAGATGGCAGAAGTGACCATCCCGGGTTTTACCAAGGCCGGGGCAACAATTTCAGTAACATTTGTAAACTTTCCATTGTTGTTTTCTAGGATGTAGCTAAAGGGAGAGAAACCATATTTACCCGGCACTACTCTTCCACCCACAAAGAGGTCGAGGTCACCGTCGTTATCATAATCACCTGCAGTCACACAAGATCCGCTGGTAAGCATTTCAGGTAAAGCTGTTTCTGATTTTTCAAAATTTCCAAAACCATCATTGATATATAATCTATCCTGTAATAATTCTGATCCAATATCGAATTCGTTGCCACCACTCACTACATAGAGATCGAGATCACCATCCCCATCGGAATCAAACATTAATACGCCAATATCTTCACATAATCTGTCATTATTAAAGGGTTGATTGGACGATCTGACAAAACCTATGTTATCATTATTTATATACACCGCGCCGGACTGTCCTGCAGCTCCGCCTATATAAAAGTCCTCAAATCTAAATTCATCGCCATTAAGATCTCCGGTTGCTATATTAGGTCCAAACTGACTCATTTTATGGGGTAATAAGGATTCTTTCTCATAATCGTCATATTCGTTCTCAATATGCTTAAAAAGAACTTCTGAATATCTGCTTACTTCCACGAAATTTGTTTCGTCCTCTTTCTCAGTTTCAGGTTTTGCCGATCCATCCTTCTGATATACTTCTATGACCTGATTTACTTTAATGTCATTCCACCTCTGGTATTTATTATCGGGCCAGAAGACTTCAACTCTATTAATCATATCAAATTCACCCAAACCGAAATGGATTACATTGCTCATGGATGATAGATATCCCCTGGTATTTGTCAGCTCCATATATTGTTGATTTTCACCATAATGAATTGTGACCTTCACACCGATTCCATTCGTATTAGGTTCATTCCCATGGAATTTAAACTGGATGTAATTATTTCCTGTTAACTCTCTTGTATTATTTTTGAAAAGAAACGCAGGATCGACAAGGTTATTAATCACCAGTTCTATATCTCCATCGTTATCAAGGTCACCGTATGCTGCACCATTAGAAAAGCTGGGTATATCAAAACCCCATTCATTGATTCTCTTGGTAAATGAAAGGTCTCCATTATTCTGATAGACATAATTATTCAGCCGAACAGACGGCATGATATCGAGCAGCTCTTGCAGGTTCATGGGAGGTTCCTGACCGAGCGCAACAGCTTGTTGTATCAACTCGATATTCTCATTCAGTCTTTTTTGTGCATCCTTGTTTTTGGCATCTCTTCGATAACCATTGGTGATCACCAGATCCTTGTAACCATCGTTATCAAAATCCATCATCAGTGGTGCCCAACTCCAATCAGTGTTTGAAATACCGGCCAGCTGCCCTATCTCGCTGAACGTACCATTACCGTTATTCAGTTGCAGGGAGTTTCTCATATACTGATAATGGAAACCTTGCTCAATAAAAAACCAGAATTGTTCAGGTGCCATGGCACCCATATTGGTTTTCTGACGATAATTATCTTCCGCAACCATGTCCACGACAACTACATCCGGTAGGCCGTCATTATTATAGTCCGCTACATCCACGCCCATACCAAAATTTGAGATGTGTGCGAATGCGGTCTTTGTCTGCATGCTAAAAGTACCGTCCTGATTATTTATGTAAATGAAATCCTCTTCTATATAATCGTTTGCTACATAGATGTCCGGCCAACCATCCATATTTATGTCAGATTGTATTACGCCCAGCGTAAACCCAAAATTTTGAATACCTGCTGACTTCGTCACATCCGTGAAGGTCCCATCGCCGTTGTTTCTATAAAGATTATCGGAATCTGCATACTTAGGTGCTACCCTGTTATCTATCCTGGTTTTGGTCGTAAAATCCTCCGGATGATTACCTAGAAACATATCAAGATCATTATCCAGATCGTAATCGAAGAAAGTCGCCTGAGTTGAGAACGAACCATCATCCAAACCATACGAGGCTGCTTGTTCTGTAAACGTATTATCGCCATTATTAATAAATAGCAGATTCTTGCGCTTGGAAGGATCCAGAATAGCGTATGAACGGCATACATAAATATCCAGCCAGCCATCTGCATTGATATCAACCATGGTAACACCTGTACACCATCCGTCCTCATCGGCAATACCGGCCGATTCCGATATATCTTCAAATTTCAAATCTCCCTGATTGAGGAATAATTTATTAGGTACCATGCTACCGGTAAAGAACACATCATCAAGACCATCATTATTGATATCGCCAATTCCGACACCTCCTCCATTGTAGATATATTCAAAGTCGAAGAAGTTATGCCTGAGATCTTCGAATATATTATTGGTGAAGTTGAGTCCTGATTCTTCAGGAGTCACCAAAGTAAAGACCTGTACTATTTCTGAATCCTCATGCGACTGTTGCTCTTCTTGTTGGACTGTCTCCCCATTATTGCATGAGAATGCCACGAAGCATATCGTAAGAATCGAAATATATTTATAAAGCTTGATCCACATAATATCTCACTCTAGTTGATCTGTTTTGTACCGTTTACTTTAATAATTTGCATTGCGTCATCATTATTTCCTACCAGAATTATTCTATCTCCGTTATCATCTACCAGCATTTCAAGATTCCTGACATCCAAAGGTGTAAAGAATCCACTTTCAGAAACTGTCTTAGGTTCAAAATTTCCTTTTCCATCTCCTCGCATGAATAAACCAATTCCGGCATCTGCCCTTCCTGTTTCTACCTCGGATACATAGAAATTACCCGCTAATACAACATCTAAATGACCATCATTGTCAAAATCTTCAGGAATGATACCGAAGACAGTAGAGAACTGTGCTTGCACAGGTAAGGCAATCAATTCAAATGAACCATCTCCATTGTTTTGCATATAAATGCTTTCAAACATTTGAGCTGTATGATGTTGCAAACTTGATTGAAGTAAGTCACCATAAACATCTTCAAGAGTGGCGCTGCCATAAGAATCATAATTTTTAAATTTTTCCTTGATCATTGGGATCTGACCTGAAGTACATTCTCTACCCCTTACGGGGAAACATTCTCCATGATTATAGTAGCCCAACACAATATCTATTGTTCCTGAATTATCGAAGTCGTGGCAATAGAGATGCAGAGGCTCTTCAACCGTTGCCTTGTATTTATAATTCAGGCCGAGGTTTCCTAACATATAATCCATGTCCCCATCTCCATCAAAATCAGCAGAGACGATCTTATTCCACCAACCTGTCGTTGTTTCCATTCCTTTGTCGAACGTAACATCCTTAAATTTTCCATTATCATTTTCATATAAACTTATCGGCATCCATTCTCCCACCACTATCAGATCGTCATCCCCATCATTATCAAAGTCGGTCCAGACAGCGGATGTTACCATACCGGGTTTAATCAAATCCGGAGCGACGTTTTCTGTTACATTTGAGAATTTACCGTTATCATTATTAAGGATATAACTAAACACCGGGAAAGCATATTTCCCCGGTACCACACGGCCTCCGACAAACAGATCAAGGTCGCCGTCATTGTCATAATCGGAAGCAACTACGCAGGATCCTGAGGTCAGCATTTCCGGAAGCGCATCTGCAGACAGGCTAAAGTTACCGGCATTATCATTCAAATAAAGGCGATCCTGCAATAGGTCGCTTGAAACTTCAAATTCATTACCTCCGCTCACCACATAGAGATCAAGATCGCCATCACCATCAGCATCAAAGAATAATGAACCAATGTCTTCGCATTTTTTTTCATTCTCAAATGGCTGGATGGCTGCATGGCTAAAAGAGGAGCTTCCATTATTAATATATAACCTGCCTGCCTGTCCCGCAGCTCCACCTACATAAAAATCTTCCAGCCCATCACCATTTACATCTCCCGTTGCGATACATGGCCCAAATTGACTCATTTTATGAGGCAGGAGACTTTCTTTCACGTAATCATCATAAGTATTCTCCTCGTGGGTAAAATCAATGCCTGTTTGCGAGGTTATTTCAGTAAATAAAGTCTTATTTGGAATACTAGAATCATCCCAATCCTCATTTGCATCAATTTGATTCGCCTGTAGCACCTGGTTCACATCTACATCTGAAAATATTTGCATTCTATCATCCGGCCATAAAATTCTGATCTCTTTTATTTTCTCGGCGTCTCCCACCCCAAAATGCACGTAATGCTCAACGCAGGATTGGAATCCTTTAGTGACGGAGAATTCCTGGAATTGAATTTCATCATTCTCCGCAACCAGAGTGATACGGGTGCCTGCGCCTGAAATATTTGGCGAGATCCCGATGAGTTTGATCCTCAGGTAATTTCCACCTTCATAATCATTAATAATATTTTCAAAAACAAATGCTTTATCCAGGATGTTATTTACAACAATATCCAGGTCGCCGTCATTATCGAGATCGCCATGCGCTGCTCCATTTGAAAAACTTGGTTCATCCAAGCCTACCGGACCGGTTAAATTTGAAAAAGTAAGATCCCCATTATTCCTAAAAAAGTAATTACTCAGTTTGACGGAAGGCAATATATCCAGCATCTCGATGAAGCTCTCTTTAGGCATAACACCATTATTATCTGCAATCATCTTATCTATGATTGCAGTGGCGTCAACATTTTTCGAATCTCTTCTATAGCCATTTGTGATAAAAATATCTTTAAACCCATCGTTGTCGTAGTCCGCCATAAGCGCTGACCAACTCCAATCGGTATTATTTATTCCCGCAAACTGTCCGATTTCGCTAAAGGTGCCATTCCCGTTATTGAGTTGTAAAGTGTTTCTCATATATTGATAGTGATAGCCATTATCAACGAGGTACCAAAAGCGTTCAGCATCCATGGCACTCATATTGGTTTTTTGTCTGTAATTATCTTCCGCCATCATATCAAGCACCAATATGTCTAATAAACCGTCGTTGTTTATGTCTGCCAAATCGATACCCATACCAAAGTTGGAAATATGTTTTACATAATTATTAATCTGGTTAGTGAACGTGCCGTCACCATTATTGTGATAGAGGGCCATGGGCCTGACCAACCCAGCGAAGTCACGGTTGCGGATTGCATCAATATCCGACTCGTCCATGTGACGGACCAAAGCCAAGTCGACATATCCATCACGGTCATAGTCCCCCCATGCGCAGCCCATGGACCGGTAGGTTGTATCGGTGTCCGCCAGGCCCGCGAACAATGAAACGTCTTGAA
>JACZTA010000325.1 GCA_022573915.1 Bacteroidota bacterium
CAAGCCCACGAACCCAACATCAAACACCAGTTTGCTATCATCCTCATTATAAATGACGTATCCGGAATCTTTATAAAATCCGCTGGCCTCCGTTATCTCCTCCTTGATGGCATCTGATTGAGATAATAGTCTAAACTTTTCGAATCCTTCATCTCCATGCACCAGGTAGTTTCGAACATCGAACCTGCCGTACTTTTTTAAATAACCTTGTTTGTCAAACTGTATCGCGCCTGAGGTATGAATGGAACCATACAAATTATAATCAGGATCATTATAAGGATACACCAGTTCCGAATCATCACTGTCGCCAAATTCAATAGTAAAACCTTTAGTGTTGCCAAGTTTATAAAGGAACCCGATCATCATATCCAGCTTCTTCCAATGGGAGTCATCTGCTTTCATCCCGTTTGATTCCGCAAACTGGAATGCACTCAACCAGGAGTTAATGGCAGCGGCGTGATATCGTGTAGATTGCTCTTTGTTAAAACCATCTTCATTTACCTGCGATTTTATTTGACCAAGCATCCTCTTCCATGCCATCTGAAGCCAATCATTGGATTTGTTAAATTCATAACTGCAACAGATTATAACCAACCCTGCTAATTCCGCCACTAAGTGATTATTTGCTGAAGAGAACAGGCTAAGATGGCTTTGAAGATAATGTGCATGTTGGACAACTAATCTATCCAATAGAATATCAAGTCCGTACCGAGGCTCATACACCTCTTCCAGTATGTTCCGAACATACACTAAATTGATCGCTCGCAGAGCAACTTCAATGCCACTTGACCAATTAATACTATTCAAGTAGGGATTCTGCTTATCCCATTCAACTAACTGATTTTCAATGAGTTCTACTACTTCACCGCCATCGATAATCATATCGTCTCCCAAATTATCGTTCACCACTGCGTAGAGCGCCATCACCGGGAGATGGTGCATCCTGTTGAGCTCAAATACGTATTTGGTTTCTCCGACCTCTTCAAAGAGTTTTCGTTTCACCTTATGTCCGGGACCAAGGTCCGAAACGATGTTATTTTTATAGTCCTTACGCCATTCAACCGGTTCGGTCAGATCTACCTGAGCTTCTGCAAATATCGAATAGGTATTCCAGCTTGGAAGACTACGAAGCAACTCCTTTATATTTTCCCCACTATACTTAAGATGCGAGGCTGCTTTAAACCTGATCTCACCCGTTCGTGTCTCCTTCCCCACCTTCATCCTGTCTATTACTGCATGCTGATATTGCTGTCGCAGTCGGTAGATATCCTCGCCGGGATGATCCATAACCAACCATCTGGAGAAATTCCACTTACTCTTCTCTATGATTTTTGACAGCATTTATCCGGGTATTAGGGGACAATCGTTTAAAAGCAATCTATTGAATTACACAGGAAGGACACAGAAAATGAATTAATAGTTGCAACAAGGTTTCAAGCCGTTGTACAATTCCTGACCTGATCACGTAAAATTAAGAAATCGAAAAGTAAACGTGAATTTATTTACTAAATTTGAACTCAATATCACCGGCCTAAGCTCACATAAACGCAAACCACATTGAATATTTTAGGTATCTCCGCTTTTTATCATGATAGTGCTGCATGCCTCGTACAAGACGGTAAGATTATTGCCGCGGCACAGGAAGAACGTTTTACCAGAATAAAACACGATTACGCCTTTCCTGAAAATGCAATTGAATACTGCCTGAAGCATGCCGGAATTACGATTGACGATGTGGATCATGTCGGATTCTATGAGAAGCCATTTCTCAAATTTGAAAGATTGCTGGAAACCTATCTCGCCTTTGCTCCCAAGGGTTTTATTTCCTTTATGAAAGCGATGCCTTTATGGATCAAACGTAAACTCTGGATGAAGGAGGTGATCAAGAAAGACCTCAATTTTAAAGGTGAACTCTTATTTCCGGAACATCATATGTCCCATGCGGCTTCCGCATTTTTTCCTTCTCCGTACCAGGAAGCGGCATTCCTTACGATTGATGGAGTTGGTGAATGGACAACAACCAGCTATGGAGTTGGAAAAGATAATCATTTGCAAATACTGGGTGACATTCAATTCCCTCATTCAATTGGTTTGCTCTACTCAGCATTCACTTACTACACCGGTTTCAGGGTTAATTCAGGAGAATATAAGGTGATGGGCCTGGCACCATATGGAAAGCCTGTTTATAAGGAATTGATACTGGAGCATTTAATAGATGTGAAGGAGGACGGTTCTTTTAAAATGAACATGAAGTATTTCAATTATTGCGCAGGCCTGACTATGACCAACAACAGGTTTCATAAATTGTTTGGTGGCCCTCCCAGGAAGCCTGAATCACGAATTACACAACGAGAGATGGATCTTGCCAAATCAGTGCAGGAGGTGGTAGAAGAGATCATGATAAAAATGGCACGCCATATCAGGAAAGAGACCGGACAGAAATATCTTTGTTTGGCTGGTGGTGTAGCCTTGAACTGCGTTGCAAATGGGAAACTCCTGCAAGAAAATATCTTTGACGATATCTGGATACAGCCGGCCGCCGGAGATGCGGGTGGTGCGTTGGGAGTAGCCATGGGTATCTGGTATGAGTATTTAGGAAACGAACGAAAAGCCGATGGCAGCAACGATTCGCAATTTGGAAGTTATCTCGGACCCGAATACAAGGAGGAGGAAATACAAGAGTATCTGGATAAGCAAGGAATCCCCTATCAGAAACTGGAACAATCAGAAATTGCGG
>JACZTA010000128.1 GCA_022573915.1 Bacteroidota bacterium
TTTTCCCCTATCCTCGTATAAACCGGGGTCAAGGGAGCTCGCGAGTTCCTTCAAGTCCCCTAGCGCCTCCTCATTGCCCGTGGCCTTGAGCATGGCCGCGAAGCTAAACCCGAGCGCGCTTCGCGGCTGTATACCGGTATCGGGCATCTGAATATACGGCAGGGAATATTCTGTTGCAAGATTGAGGAGTTTGCCTCCGACAGATATTATAAAAATATCCAGTCCCCTTTTCATAGCTTCTTCAAACGCGCTTATCGTCTCCTCCGTATTTCCCGAATAGGACGAAATGATCAATAAAGTGTGCTCATTAACGTAATTAGGTAAAAGATAATCCTTGTTTGAGGCGATAGGTAAAGTCGCATTATTTTGGGAAAATTGCCGGGTAAGATCTCCACCTATGCCCGAACCACCAAGCCCACTTATTAGAACTTGTTTTATCTCTTGGGTCGCTGAGCTTAATTTGGCTTCCCTGCCAATTTGAAGTGCCTCCTTCAATTGTGCAGGAAAATTTTCGATTAACTGATCCATATGTCCATAAAATTAAGCAAAGAAATTAAGATATGAAGCGTAATAATATTGAGCTGGGTAAGATTGGTGAACGAATAGCGACAGAGTATTTGCGAAAGAAGGGATATGTGATCCTGGAAAGAAACTGGAGGGTTGTACATCTTGAGGTGGACATTATCGCTAAATACCGGGATATAGTAGTGTTTGTGGAGGTCAAAACAAGAACGACTGATAAGTACGGTGACCCGGAAGAGGCAGTTGATGAGATCAAGGAAATTCATCTTGGAGATGCCGCTGAAGCCTATATCGAGCTCAATGAGATCAAGGAAGAGATCCGGTTTGATATAATTTCAATTATCCTTAAAGGTAAAACCTGCAGAATATTACATATAATAGATGCGTTTTTTCCTGAAGACGAGTAGCTCGTTTACCCTGGGGTTAATCAGTTGGCGCACACTGAAGTTTGTCGTAAATTTACCTACCACTATTAAGGCTTGGTATCCAAAATTTAAATCTGAACTATTCGGTGATGGCTCACTATAAATATCAATTTATTATAGTATTAATTTTTTTACTGTGCGGGGGATCGATTAATTCATTTGGGCAATTTCTCCCTCGCTACTCTACGGAAGATGAGAAAAAGAACATTCAAAACTATAGAGTTGTACCGTCAAATAACAGTATCAAGGTTCCCCCTTCTTCACCCGTGAGGACGGCAGCTGAATGGGAGGAGATTCAGGCACTCGTGATTTCATGGAAGGGGCAATATGTGATCCTGAGAGAAATTATAAAATATGCCAAGGAGGAATGCGAAGTATTTATTGTTTGTCCTGATTCCAATCAGGTAAAGAGCTCGCTAACATCCGCCGGAATTACATTGACCAATCTTGTTTTCATGCAGGTACCTTCTAACAGTATCTGGATAAGGGATTATGGCCAATGGAGCGTATATACCAATGATGTAGATTCTTTATTGCTGGTGGATTGGATCTATAACCGGAACAGGCCTTTGGATGATACCATTCCGGCCGTCGTTGCCGCTTATACCGGAATACCCTTATATGAAACCAGTACACCACCCTGGGATATGGTCCATACAGGCGGCAATTTTATGACAGATGGGTTGGGCACCGGTTTTTCCTCAAAACTTATCCTTGATGAAAATGGACCGGGAGGTTTCTATAATCCAACAGTAAAAACAGAGGCAGGTATTGACTCGGTGATAGAAGCATTTATGGGAATCAATCGCTTCATTAAACTGGATAATCTGCCGTACGATGTAATACATCATATCGATATGCACATGAAATTGCTGGATGAAGAGACAATTTTACTTGGAGAATATCCCAATGGTGTTTCCGATGGCCCGCAGATCGAAGCAAATATGCAATACATTTTGAGTAATCATAACTCAGTTTTCGGTACGCCGTATCGATTTGTGAGAATTCAAATGCCTCCTCATGGCTCCCTTTATCCAAGCACAGGTGGAAACTATCGCACGTTTACCAATGCCATCATCGTGAATAAAACAATAATTGTCCCGACATATGAACTGAAATACGACAGCACCGCGCTCGATGTATGGCGTGAAGCAATGCCCGGTTATAATATTGTCGGTATAAACTCTAACTCGATCATCCCTTCGCTGGGAGCGATTCATTGTATCGTTAAACAAGTTGCCACAGATGATCCGTTGTTGATCGTTCATCAACGTCTGAGAGATACAACTGCATATGCGGGACCCTATACAGTTGATGCAAAGATCCAACACCGTTCTGCTATCAATACTGCCAATATCTATTATAGGTCTGATACAACGCAAGAGTATCAAACAGCTGCTATGAGTTTAACAGACAGTGCAACCAATACTTGGAGCGGGCAGTTCTCCATTACACCAGGAGATACGATCGTATACTATTATGTGGAGGCCGATGCTAATTCAGGTAAAACACAAGTAAGACCTATGACCGCCCCGGACGGCTATTGGAGTTTTAAAAATCACGCGGCTCCTTCGGGAATAAACCAGTTTAACCTAAGGTCGCTGGAATTGGAGAATGTTTTTCCTAATCCATCGAAGGGTATTACCTGCATTCCGGTATACAGTCCTGTGAGGCAAAATATATCAATAGATGTGATTGATCTTTTCGGAAGAAAAATTGTAAACGTTTATAATGGAGAAACACGCAGTGGTGATTCCAAGTACTTCATCAATACCATGGATATGAACTCGGGTTTTTATTTTATGGTTCTTTCCAATGATCAAACAATAATTCAGCAGAAGTTTTTTATCAGGTAAAAGCAATCTCCTGTTATATGGCTAGCAAAACCCTCGCCTTTTTCATATTTATATTTTTAATGGTCATCTATCTGACCAAATTCGAATCTGCTGTACAAAGAGAAGAACCATCAGGCAAAATTCCCGGTAATCCCGCTTATATGAAGGAACTACTGGAGATGAAAGCAAACAAGGATGGAGTAATCCCATTCGGTGTTTGGAAATCTGTCAGAGATGAATATAATAGCAAAACCAGAGGTGTAAGTGCATTAACGAACATCACAGAAGTGGGCCCGGAGAACGTAGGTGGGCGAACCCGCGCTTTTGTAATAGATTATGACGATCCTTCTCACTTCATAGTTGGTGGCGTATCGGGAGGTATTTGGGAATCTTTTGACAAAGGTGAAACCTGGGATGCCATTGGCGATTATGCCGCGACCTTATCGGTGACCTATATTACGCAGGATCCTGATTCAACTAATATATTCTACTTTTCTACCGGCGAATCGACCGGAAATAGTTCGGGATTAGGAAGTGCAGGTGTGTTCAAATCGACCGATGGTGCTAAGACATTTACGCAACTCAGTGCAACCAATAATTCCAATTTCATTAAAATTTGGTCCATCAAAGCTTCGCTTGCTGAGTTGAATACAATATACGTTGCTACCGCGGATAAGGGCTTGTTTAAATCAACCAATGGAGGTCTGTTTTTCACCCAAGTATTTGTTTCAGGAACTGATGATATCAATGATATCGAAGTATTTGCGGACAGCTCGGTCGTAATTGGAGTTCGCAAGAGGGGTGTATTTAAATCACCTAATGGTAACGCAGGTACTTTTGTGCAATTGACGAACGGTCTGCCTATTAATGCTTTCAAGCGAGTGGAAGTCGCTTATTGCGATAGTTTCCCAAATAATATTTATGCCCAGTTTGAGGATAGTGGATCAAGCAACTATTATACGAGCAATAAAGGGGTCTGGAAATCGATTGATGCAGGTGCTAACTGGATTCAAACTGCTAATCCTGACAGTGATCATTTCATTGATTATTTATTTCCCTGGTATTGCTTTATGTTCGAGGTCTCTCCAATCGATCCTGATTTTGTAATATCCGGTGGCCAAAGGGCTGCGTTCACTATGAACGGTGGGAACTCATGGACCGAATTACAATACTCGCACTTTGATTATCATATAGCCGTTTTTGACCATCAAAATGCAGATACTTTCTATGTAGGCAATGATGGTGGCTTGGCGAGTTATCATGTAAACACCGCAAGCAGCAGCCATGTTTCACTGAATAATAATTACAATGTCACTCAGTTTTACGCCGGGGCTTATTTTCCTTGGGGAGTAAATGCTTTCGGAGGCACGCAGGATAATGGTACGCAGGCAACCCGCAACGCCAACCAAACTTTCGATCATGTGATGGGTGGGGATGGTGCGTTTACACAAATCAAACAGCAAAACCAAAACGTAGCTTATGCCTCATATCAGAATGGCATCATAAGAAAAACATATAATGCCCAGGCTCAATTTCCTTCATGGCAAAACGTGCTGAACCAATTAGATGGGAATAATGACGGATCTATCGATGAGGGGGCAATTTTCATCAATCCTTTTTACATGAACGCTCTCGATGGTGATCAACTTTATTATGTTACCAAGCAGAGTATATGGCGAACGGCAAATGGTGCTACCACCTGGACAAGGCTTACGGATACTATTGGTAAAGCAGTGACCGGTAAAAGACCCTATGCGGTAGGTTTATCTAATTCTCAGGATCCCATCATGTACATTGGGGGTGAAAAAATGTTGTTTTTCAGGTCTGATTTTGTTTATTCTTCCGGACCCGGAATGGAACAGGATCTTTATTCGAGCCATCCGCCGAATGATTCGATTAGTTTTATTGCCTGCCTGAAAGTGCATCCAAATGATAGTTCGATCGTTTATGCGGGTTTGAGTAACTATTCCTATGATCCTCGCATATATAAGATTATCGATGGCACCACTTCCTCTCCAACCTGGATCGATATAAGCGGAGATCTTCCAACGCTTGTGCCGGTGAATTGGGTAGAAGTAAATCCGGTTGACCCGGATTCATTTATTATCATAGGAACGGATTATGGTGTATATACAACGATCAATGGTGGGACAAATTGGGTGATAGAGGATTCCATTCCCTTTGTGCCAATTGCCCAAATTCACGTCAGGCCCAATGATGGTAAAGTCTTCATCTTCACCCATGGAAGAGGGCTCTGGACTGCCCAGTTACCGGGTGTATTTACAAATACCCAAAATATTTATCAAAATGAATTAGATGTCAAGCTTTTCCCGAATCCTGCGGGTGAAGTAATATATTTTACTTTGCAAGGGCAGATCGAACAAGAGCTTGATCTTAGAATTTATGACATTGATGGAATCTTGGTTTACGAAAACATTCATTCCTTGTCCAATGTAAATGCGATAGATATATCTTCTTTATCTCGTGGTATTTATTTCTTGAAAGTGACCAATGGGAATCAGCTCAATATTCAAAAATTTATTAAGATTTAATTGGTTAGCTATTGATTAAACTAACCTATTGATATATTTTTGCGCTCACTATGACTCCACAAGAACATAAAAATATCAAAGAGCGGCTCCTTGCTCTAAGGAGGTATCTTTGACCTCGATGTGAAACTGAAAGCGATCGAGGAGGAAGAAGCCAAGACTCTCGAACCTGATTTCTGGAACGATTCTAAAAAAGCAGAAGAAATTGTAAGATCCATCAAGGGCAATAAGAAATGGGTGGATGATTATAATACGTTGGCGTCCGCAGTCGAAGACCTGGAAGTGCTGTCTGAATTTATGAAAGATGGCGAGGTGACCGAGGAAGAGATGCAGGAAAGCTTCGACCAGGTCGTTAAGCAGGTTGAGGAATTTGAGTTTATCATATCTTTTAACAAAGAGGAAGATCATCTTTCCGCCATCCTGACTATCAACTCCGGTGCAGGTGGAACGGAAAGTCAGGACTGGGTATCCATGCTCATGCGCATGTACACGATGTGGGGAGAGAGCAGCAATTATCAGGTGAATGAGATTGCCATGCAGAAAGGAGAGGTAGCCGGTGTAAAATCAGTCACGCTGGAATTGATAGGTGATCTGGCCTATGGTTATTTGAGAGGTGAAAATGGTGTCCATAGGTTGGTCAGAATTTCTCCCTTCGACACAAACAAAAAAAGACATACCTCTTTTGCTTCTGTTTTTGTTCACCCGTTAGTGGACAATACAATAGACATCATCATTAACCCTGCAGACGTGGAATGGGATACATTTCGTGCTTCAGGAGCGGGCGGGCAGCACGTAAATAAGGTAGAATCGGCTGTAAGAGTTACCCATGTACCTACGGGTATTGTTGTGGAATGTCAGGCGGGAAGGTCGCAGGGTCAAAACAGGGAAAAAGCCCTTCAAATACTGAAGTCGAGATTGTACGAAGAGGAACTGAAAAAGCAGCAGGAAGAAAAAGCCAAGACAGAGAAGTCGAAGAAAAAGATAGAGTGGGGATCACAGATCAGGAATTATGTTCTTCATCCATACAAAATGGTTAAGGATCTGCGAACAGATACAGAGACATCTAATGTACAAAAGGTGCTGGACGGAGATCTGGATGAGTTTTTGAAGGCGTTTCTCTTGGTGAAAAGTGAATAAGGTTTTCGGGTATAACCTGAGTGAAAACAAACTTCTAAAATGGGCGTTGGATTTGGCCGTGTCAGGTGTTAGGAACTTGCTTTAATTACTATTCATCTCAGCTAATAACACCTGACACAAGAACAAGGGATTGAACACCCAACACTGATTTAAGAAGATGTCGCTAATCCGAACCACCCCCCAATGTCTGAACCCGGATTCGCATGATTAAAGGATGAGCTTGATACCCGAAAACCCCTCTTAAAGTCATCCCGAACATGGTGAGGGATCTACCAATAACCAATAAACCAGAATCAATGAGCAGTTATCTGTTACGGCAGACTCTTCGCTGCGCTCTGAGTGACTTTCTTGGGGGCACTGGTGATGAACCAATCTGGTTCAAGTCTTCCAACCAACCCTGGTTCAAGTCTTCCCTCATCGCCTTCTCCGCCAGTTGGCGGATTCGGCAGAGCAAGGCCAGAGGCGGACAAGCAGACTTGGACCTTCACCTCAAGCAGGCAGACTTATATCCAACCTAATAGTTTAGTCAGTTCACAGCTACTCATTTAAGCTACTGTGATTTTCAAAAAACGACTAAATTTCATGGTGGCGGGAGGGTAACGTCCTTTATTGTACCGTTGATTCATCTCGACAACTATCGCAACTGAACTTATACAGGAGGCATCTAAACCTACTTGGACATACGGCTAAGAATCTGAAGAATAAAATAGTAAATTACTGTATTGCTTCATCTACTTTAAGCAGTAAAATGAGAATCGCGATTCTTACAGTTTTACTTACTACTTCTCTGTACGCTAGCGCGCAAGCTCCATCATTTCAAAAGGCTTATGGCGGAACAGATAATGACTTTGCTTTGTCCGTAATTCAGACTTTCGATGGTGGCTATATAGCGGTGGGTGCTACGAAGAGTTTTGGGTCTGGATGGAAAGATGTTTACATTATTAAAACAGATCCTCGTGGAGATACTTTATGGACTAAATCCTATGGGGGAATAAAGGATGATTGGGCTGGGGAAATAATTCAGACCAGTGACAGTGGTTATTTAATTGTCGGCTATACCAAAAATTATGGTCCAGGTACAGATGCAGTCTATTTGATAAAGATAAATCCTGATGGAGATTCAACTTGGACACGGTCCTTTGGAGGACTTGGCCCTGACTTTGGTAATTCGGTTAAGGAAACAAATGATGGAGGATATATAATAGGTGGCATAACTTTTAGTTTTGGCGCAGGAGGATTCGATTATTACCTAATTAGAACCGATTTTAAAGGAGATACGCTTTGGACAAAAACGTATGGAGGAATAGCTGATGAATTGCTTCAATCAATTGAACCAACAAAGGATGGAGGTTTTATTTTGTTCGGTGTTACTTGGAGCTACGGCGCAGGTGAATATGACTATTATCTTGTTAAAACAGATTCGTCAGGTAACCAAATGTGGTCAAAGACATATGGTTATTTATATGATGAATATGGATCATCTGCCAAGCAAACAAAGGACGGTGGCTATATAATGACAGGATTTACAGAGAGTTTTCCTCCGTTTGTGGGGTTTGGTGATAACATACTTGTAATTAAAACCGATTCAGCTGGTAATAAAAAATGGGAACAACTTTACAATGCTTATCCTGGAACATCTCAAGCGGATGATATTATTCAAACAAGCGATGGAGGTTATGCTATCTGCGGCAAAGCCAAAACAATTATAAATGGTATATCTAGTGATAATCTGTACTTAATAAAAACTGATTCTAAAGGAGATACAATATGGACCAAGATTTTTGGTGGGTCTGAACGAGATAGAGGATATTCTCTTCAGCAAACAAATGATGGCGGGTTTATCATAGCTGGCAGCACGGAAAGCTATGGGCAGGGTAAAAATGATGTATATCTAATAAAAACAGATTCAAATGGAATAATAAGTACAGAAATTGATGAAATCAAAACTGATGAATTACGATTGAGTATTTATCCGAATCCATTCCATACACACGTAACTATCACTCTCCCGTCAACTTATATGATCAGTGACGACCTCTCATTCGTGATGTTCGATCTGTTTGGAAGAGAAATAGCTAGAATCGATAATATTAAATCAACCACATTTGATTTTTACCGAAATAATATTCCGAATGGGATATATATGTTTCGAATAATTGAGAATCAAACCGAGCTGGCAATCGGTAAACTGATTCTTGACTGACGCAATCTTCATTACCATTAGTTTGATTTTTGTCTTAAATTTATTCAAGTTATTAAGTAAAATACGTCTCGTTTGAAATTCAGAAATATAATATATACTACTCTTCTTCTACTAACGTATATTTTTAATCACCACCTCTGTTTATCACAATCCTGGACAAATATTGAGGGAGGAATATTTGCTGATTACGGAACCAGCCTTGATCTGGACAATGATGGTAATCTCTATATTCTTGGTGATTTTTCAGGAGCATTTGATAGTTCCAGCATCACTGATTTAGGATTAGCTAAGTATAATAGCTCTGGTAATTATCTATGGTCATGGTCTCCGCAATATTTCAATAACGGTGACGCTTACGGTTATGATCTGGTCACAGATAGTAAGAATAATGTTTATATAGTGGGTTACTTGGTAGACTCGGTTAAGATTGGTGGAACTACCTATACCAGCGGACATATTGCCTCCTTGAGAGAATTCTTCATGACCAGATTAGACAAGTCGGGAAATGTTGATTGGACTATAAGGTCCCCGGCTTATGATACAACTTTTCCCGGTTCAATTTCTCAAGGATTGCAAATTGAAATTAGTAAGAATGATGAATTATATATCCTAATTGAGTTGAAAGGAGATATGATACTTGGTTCAGATTCATTGTCTAGCTATTTCACAACATCGAAATACCTTGTAAAAATGGATACTTCGGGAACCACTCAGTGGATTCGAAGTGGCGATGCGTTCCAAATCGATACATCCGGGAACTATTATATCGCTTCGGGATCAGATTTGAACAAATACGATGATGGCGGGAGTAATCTTTGGAATCAGAGTTTTAGCAATACGATAACCACTATGAGTTTAAACTCATACGATTACTTTTATCTGATTGTAGATCCTGATTTATATAAAATTGGATTGGACAGTGGTAAAACGGTATGGAGCATTCTACTTAATACGGATATTTATCATACCCTTGATGCCGATTCATTGGGTAATGTTGTTGTTTCTGGGAAAGTGTTTCCAGCTACTCCTACTCCTTGGTACACCGGTACTTATTTTGAAAAATACGATAGCGCAAGTAATTTTAAGGGTTCTTTTTATTGGGGTAATCCCATCTTGATTCATAATACAATACCGTTTGATATAATTTTATCTAATGATTCATTTTTATATGTATTAGGAGGTTTAAATGTAACATCAACATTTCCAGATACAAGTGTTTTTGTTTTTGGTGATGATACCCTTGCTAATATTGGGAACTATGATGTTTATATATCTAAGATTAAAGTAGCTGATTGGCTTATTACACGAGGCAATAAACTTGTTGAGAGAGGTACGTTAAAATTAAACACTTATCCCAACCCTTTTACTTTCTATACTACTGTTGAAATCCCTGAGAAATACTGGCAAACAAATAACGTATCTATCCTCATATACAATCTAATGGGAAAGGAGATAAATAGAATAGAGAATATTCATTCAAACAAGATCAAGATTAATAGAGAAAACCTCCCCTCCGGATTGTACTTCTACAAGCTCACAGATGGATATCAGATCATTGCTACCGGAAAGCTGGCTATTCAGTAGATTGCTCGAATTTTTCCAGTACTTTTGTGAGCATGAAAATTTACCACAACCCACGCTGCAGAAAAAGCAGGGAAACCCTCGCTATACTCCAGGATAAAAATGTCGATGCGGAGATCATTGAATACCTTGAGAATACTCCAACTGAATCGGAGCTGAGTGAAATTATTACGATGCTGGGCATAGAACCCGAGCAATTATTACGGAAAGGCGAACAGATCTTCAAGGATAATTTCAAGGGAAAAGATCTATCGGGCAAAGAATGGATCAAGGTCATGGTTGAGAATCCAAAGCTGATTGAAAGGCCGATTGTGGTGAAAGGGAATAAAGCGATTCTTGGTAGACCACCTGAAAACGTACTCGAGTTACTTTAAATTGGGGAATGGAGACTCTTCAAAATTTGCGTAATTTGAGGGATAAATGCATGAGGATAAAAAAATGCTAATTAGCAATGTAACCATGTAACCATGTAACCATGTAACCATGTAACCATGTAACCATGTAACCATGTAACCATGTAGCCATGTAACCATGTAACCATGTAACCATGTAACCATGTAACCATGTAACCATGTAAC
>JACZTA010000129.1 GCA_022573915.1 Bacteroidota bacterium
GATATAGCGTAGGTGTGTGTTTGAGATCTGATGTCCGTCAGCGACCAGATCTAATAATACCGACTTGATAACACCATGTGTTGATCCCCATCCAATCACCAAAATATCTCCCTTCTCTGCACCTACATCGATCTTTTGCAAGGGGATATCATCGGCAATCTTCTCAACCTTTTCCTCTCTGATTTTTGTCATCAGCTCATGATTATCAGGATCGTAGCTGATATTACCCGTAATGTTTTCTTTTTCTAATCCACCAACTCTGTGTTCTAATCCAACTGTTCCGGGAATAGCCCAGGGGCGCACCAGATTTTTGTCTCTGGCATACGGTTCAAATTCTTTTTTACCCTTTTTTGCGAAGGTCACTTTTATTTCAGGAAGATCAGCCGTCTTTGGATATTTCCATGGTTCGGCGCCATTCGCTAAATAACCATCACTCAGGAAGATCACAGGTACCATATGTGTCAAGGCAATTCTACACGCTTCAAATACAGCTTCAAAGCAATCAGACGGAGAGCTTGAGGCAACTATAGGTATTGGGCTTTCTCCATTTCGGCCATACATAGCTTGCATAAGATCTGATTGTTCGGTTTTGGTTGGCATGCCGGTGGACGGCCCTGCCCTTTGAATATTACAAACTACGAGAGGCAGTTCCAGTATAACCGCCAGTCCTAATGCTTCTGCCTTAAGCGCCATTCCGGGACCGGAAGTTGCTGTGATGGCGAGCTGTCCGCCAAACGAGGCGCCAATGACCGTACAAATAGCGGCGATCTCATCCTCCGCCTGGAATGTTCTCACACCCATATTCTTGTACTTCGAAAGTTCATGTAATATCTCTGAAGCCGGTGTTATGGGATATGCACCACAGAACAAAGGAAGGTTCGATTTTTTTGACGCAGCCAGCAATCCGAGTACGGTTGCATGATTACCCGTCACACCTCTATAAGAACCCGGTTCCAATTTAGCCGGTTCCACTTCATACCTGGTGCTGAAAGTCTCAGAGGTCTCACCGTAGTTATAACCTGCTTTCAGCGCTTTTATATTTGCTTCAAGGACCTCAGGTTTATCGGCAAATTTCTTCTTCAGGAATTTAATTGTGTTGTCCATCGACCGGTCATACATCCAATAAAGAAACCCTAATACGGTCATATTCTTCGACCGGTCCTTATCCCTCATTCCCAGGTCTATATCCTCCAAAGCTTCCCTGGTAAGTTTTGTGATGTCAAAATCGATCAGCTGGTAATTGCTTAAAGACTCTTCATCCAATGGATTGGATTCATATCCCGCCAGCCTCAGATTCTTATCATCAAATCCGGCTGAATTTACAATGAGTATTCCGCCTTTCTTGAGTTCTTTGATATTAGCTTTCAAGGCAGCTGAGTTCATTGCCACCAGAACATCATATTTATCCCCGGAGGTATAGATCTGTTTGCTTGAGAAATGAATTTGAAAACCTGACACTCCTGCAAGCGTTCCGGCGGGAGCACGTATTTCAGCCGGGAAATCGGGGAAAGTTCCCAGATCAGAACCGGTTATCGCAGTATTATTGGTGAACTGACCACCCACGAGTTGCATTCCATCACCTGAATCTCCGGCAAACTTGATAACAACTTCCTCTCTTTTTTCTTTTACTACAGCCATTTATCGCCTTATCTTTATTAAATAGAATGCAAAATTACGAAAATAGTTCAGAAAATCCTGTGAAACGGGTTGATTAGCAGTAGTATCTATAATTAATTCTTTCTCTGCAATAAGTACTCACTAAAAGCCAATACGCGTGACTCTGAAAACTTGTTTCCAAGCACCTGTAAACCGATAGGCAAACCATCAGAAGAATGATTCCACAGGGGGAGAGATACAACCGGTAGTCCGGTTAAATTTCCGTGCACGGTAAATATATCCGAAAGATACATGCTGATCGGGTTTTCTGTTTTTTCCCCGATACCAAAAGCAGTCGTTGGTGAAGTGGGGGTGATGATAAACTCATATTGATCTAAAATCTCCTTGGTTTTGTCAGTAATTATGCGTCTTACCTTCTGGGCTTTAGCATAGTACGCATCGTAATAGCCTGCGCTGAGCACGAATGTTCCCAGCATGATCCGTCTTTTTACCTCGGTACCAAATCCTTCAGATCGTGTTTTCTTATAAGTCGATTCAAGGTCTTCCGCATCATCATTCCTATAACCAAATTTTACGCCGTCATATCGAGCCAGGTTGGAAGATGCCTCAGCATTGGTCAGGACATAATAAGCCGGTACCATAAAATCTACGTAAGGAAAACTTACCGGTTCGACGGTGTGTCCTTCCTTTTTTAATGAAGCAATTAATTCTTCAGTAAGTGATTTGATCTCTTTGTCCAGACTGGGATGATCAATACAATCAGTGAAATAAGCAATCTTTAATTTACCAGCTAGCTCCAGATTATTAGCATAATCATCAACCGGTTTGGAAGAACAAGTGCTGTCATATTCGTCGGAGCCCGAAATTACTTCTAGAATTTGGGCGACTAAATCCACAGAGTTGCTCATCACACCAATCTGGTCAAATGAAGAGGCATAAGCAATCAAGCCATAGCGGGAAATTCTGCCGTATGTGGGTTTGAATCCAATGATTCCGCATAGGGAAGCGGGTTGCCTGACCGATCCTCCGGTATCCGTACCTAATGCTGCAGTGCACATTTCTGCCTTGACTGCTACCGCCGCTCCACCTGAAGATCCCCCGGGTACCTTTGTATTATCCATTGGATGCAAAACATTACCATACGCAGAGTTCTCATTTGTGGAACCCATAGCAAACTCGTCGCAATTAAGACGCCCTATGATAATGGCGTCCTGTTCCAGTAATCGTTCCACAGCTGTCGCTGAATAAAGAGATATAAAACCCTCGAGGATCTTGGAAGAACAATTGATCTCGTGGTCCTTATAGCATAGATTGTCTTTTAGCCCGATGACGATACCGGCTAACTTACCTGCATCTCCTGCCTGGATTTTTTTATCGATTACAGACGCACGTTCCAGCGCTTCTTCTTCAAATACTTCAAGGAATGCATTGAGGCCCTTATTCTTCTCAATTCTCGTTAGATATTCCTTCACCATGCCGGCGCATGTGAGATTACCATTGGAAAGATCAGACTGTATAGCAGAATAAGATGAAGGGATCTTCAAAAGACAAAGAATTCAAGAAATAAAATGGACTAAAGCCTTGAGTTAGGTTTATAATTAATCTTTCCCGTCTTCTTTTTCTTCAGTTTTCTTTTCTTCTTTCATACCATCCTCGATCTCTGTCTTGATGTTTGCTTTTGCTGCATTAAATTCCCTGATGCCCTTTCCTATACCTTTCATCAGTTCAGGTATCTTTCTGCCACCAAACAACAATAATATCGCAAAGAGGATAAGTATCCATTCTCCACCACCCGGGAAACTGAATAATAATAATGCTGTACTCATAACTCAATTGATTTAATGCAAACAAAACTACTCTTTTCTGGACTATTTTAGAAATTTATACTTTCTGTATTTCCTGCTTGTTTTCAAACAAGCATAAGGAGTTAAATGCCATAATTAGATATCTTTGCCCGTGAAAAATCCTCTAAAATCTTTTTTCCGGAGGTGTGACTGGCTGGTAATATTAATTTATTGATATGAATTTGAAGTTTCAATTACTATTTAGTTCTGTTTTTATATTAGGTCCCCTGCTCGCACAAGAAGACCCTACTTTCAAATCCAACCAATGGCAGCAAGAAGTAAATTATACAATTGAGGTAACATTAGATGATACACTCCATGAATTAAATGGTTTTATCAAGATAGAGTATATAAATAATTCACCCGACGAGTTAGAGTATATTTATTTTCATCTATGGCCAAACGCGTACAAAGACAATTATACCGCTTTTGCACTCCAGCAGCTTGAAAATGGGAGTACTAAATATTACTATGCAGATCCGGATCAAAAAGGCTATATAGACAAACTTGAGTTTATGGTTGATAATTATACGGTGAGGTGGGAGCTGGATGAGATCGATCAGGATATAGCGAAGGTATATTTAAATGAACCGTTAAAGAGCGGTAAAACAATTCAGATTGGCACCTCCTTCCATGTTAAAATTCCTGACAGTTTCTCACGGTTTGGACACGTGGGGCAATCCTACCAGATAACGCAATGGTATCCGAAGCCGGCTGTTTACGATGCAACCGGCTGGCACCCGATAGCGTATCTGGATCAGGGTGAATTCTATTCGGAGTATGGATCATTCGACGTGACCATCACCCTGCCATCAAACTATGTGGTTGGAGCTACAGGGGATCTTCAAAATGAGGAAGAGCTGGATTGGATGAGCAAAAAGGCCGAAGAAACTAAGAATCAACTATTTAAAAAAGAAGTTGTCACGGTACCTGCTTCCAGCGAAACAACAAAGACCTTACATTATAAACAAACAAAGATCCATGATTTCGCATGGTTTGCCGATAAGAATTTTTACGTAATGAAAGGAAGTGTTGAGCTGCCTCATTCAAACAGAAGGGTTACCACTTGGGCACTCTTTACCGATCATGGGTTTGATCTATGGAAAAAAGCGACTGATTATGTAAGCGATGCGGTGTATTATTATTCTCTCTGGACGGGTGACTATCCATATAATCATTGTACAGCGGTGGAAGGTGCATTAAGTGCCGGTGGCGGCATGGAATATCCTAACATTACGATCATAGGCGATATGCCAAGCGCTACCTTGCTCGAAAGAGTGATCGTACACGAGGTAGGGCATAATTGGTTCTATGGCATATTAGGTTCTAATGAGCGATTACACCCCTGGATGGATGAGGGTATTAATACCTTCTATGAGAACAGGTATTTCGATACCAAATATCCGGAACATGGAAATCCTTATCTGGAGATGATCAATCTGCCCGGAAGCATTGATTTGGGTGAGGTTGATGTTGAAAATCTGGTTTATAAATTTCAGCATGCACGAGGATTCAGTCAGCCAATAGAATTGCCTGCGGAGGAATTCCTCAAGATCAATTACGGAGTGGTGGTGTATTTTAGGTCGGGCATTATCTTCCAATATCTAATGAAATATCTCGGCGAAGAAGAGTTTGACAGAGTAATGAAAAGGTATTACGAAACGTGGAAGTTCAGGCACCCGCAGCCAATGGATCTTCAGTTGATCTTTGAGGAAGAAACACAGAAATATATGGGGTGGTTTTTTGATCATTTGATTCAGACCACTAATAAACTGGATTATTTGATCCGTAAAGTTGATAAAGACACCATTCATATCGGATCTTCTGCATTTTACAAGATCACCATTAGGAATGGAAGTAAACGCACAATACAAAAGAAGAACAAAGTCAAAGGGCCGTATACTATTTCAGGAATGCGCGAAGGTAAAGTGGTGAAGACGGTATGGTATGATGGGTTTTTTGGTGAGCTGAAGGTGTTATTCCCCTACGGAGAATTCGATGCGTTCAGGGTTAATGCAGACTCCGATATTCCGGACATCAACGCGAAAAATAATACAATTAAAACTTCGGGTTTATTTAAACGCTTGGAGCCTTTCAATCTTCAGCCTCTGGTTTCTTTTGATGATGGTGAAACTTCTGATCTGACATTTTTACCTGTGCTGGGGTGGAATTATAATGATAAAACCATGATTGGACTGGCTTTTTATAATGGCCTTGTAATACCTAAGAAGTTTGAATACGTTGTTATGCCGATGTATGGAATTGGATCTCATAAACTGGTTGGTACCACCAGGCTGTCTTATAATTGGCATCCTGATATGCAAGCTGTTCGCGCCATGCAATTATCCCTTGGTGGGTCGATGTTCAACGGCAACAGATTCCCGTTGCGAAAATTTCAAAAAGTCCAGGCTCAATTGCGAATTGATCTAAAAGGGAAGGCCTTAAGGAGTTCTGTTGAACAAAGGATCAATATTCGGGGAGTGCTGATCAATAGAAGTGTATCGCTATATGATACGACGCTTACCTATTCTGATACAGCATACTGGATTAATGAGATTGTTTATAGCTACAGGGATAACCGGTTGATCAACCCGTACGGATTTAGAATTGCACTGCAGCAAGGTAAAGGTTTTTTAAAAACCTCTCTCACCGCCAACTATCGTTTCAATTATAGAAAAAAGAAAAAGGGTCTTGACCTTCGGTTCTTTGGAGGTTATGTTTTATCTAATACTTATTCGGATTTTTATCGCGATATGCAGTTTCGGATGAGTGGCCATGGGTCTGCTATTACAGGCAATCAAGATTATATGTACGACCAGGTATTTTTGGGAAGAGAAGACACAGCAGGTATTTTTTCTCAACAGATTGCCATTGAAGATGGTGGCTTTAAGGTGCTTACCCAATATGGGCAGACAGACGAATGGATTGTCACAGCGAATGTTAAAAGTACCTTGAGATGGAATATTCCGATATCAATATTTGCAGATTTCGGTACCAGCCCAACCGCTAGTTCTTTCGCATACGACTTCGGATTCTTCGTTACCCTGGTTCCGGGAATTTGCGATGTATATTTTCCTTTGCTAATGTCGGCCGATCTAAAGACAGCAGTGGACTTCAACAAGGGTTCAACAGTGGGTTTCTTTCCGGACGGGTGGAGAAACTATGTTAAGCGCATCAGTTTTACGCTCAATCTAAACAAGATTGATCCGTTTACGATGATCAGGAATCTTCGGATATAGTTCCAAAAGTTCGTGTCATGTGTTAATGAGATAAAACTTCTTTGGCGCTGGTTTCCAAGGCAGCGACAGTAGAACGATAAGATTACAGGACAGAACACCGAATATCTAACAACGAACGCCGATTTTTGAAGATGTAAACGTCATAATTTTAAAGCTCTCTAATGCGTAACCAGCACCTTCCCCCGACACGACTTTATAAAACTACTCCCAAAAGTGCTGAATCTTGCAACATAAAAGTAGGTTCCATCGGGAATGTTATTACCGGGCACGTTAATAGGTAGAATAGTTTCTCCTGAATAATTTAAGGCGATGCTCTTAGATAGCAGAATCCTTCCGCTGATATCATAAAGCGAGAATTCAATTTCATCAGTAATGACACCTGTGATACGAAGTGTTGCAAACGTTTGAAATGGATTTGGAAAAACTTGTGATATTGCTAAAGTGTTTTGCCCGGAATGGTTTTCATCAATACCGGTAACACTGGCAGTAAACCCACCACTCATACCAGACCCATGAATGTTACACTGATAAGAATAACTTCCCAGCTCGGTCACGACGTATGTAAAAAATTTATTTGATGAGTTCAGCGTTCCACTCCAGGTGCTGGCACCGCCGGGCACCGAGACAGAAGAGGTAGTATGGATCCCAGCAACCCATTGCCATAGAACGGTATCGCCTACATCTACTGAGAAAGAGCTTGGTGAGTAAGAATTATTTTGCACAGTAACAAAATGAGTTATGCCGTAACTGGTTCCAAAAGATAATGATAGAATGGTAAATATAGCTGCCAGTGTTTTCATAAGGAAGTCGTTAATGGTTAGAAGAGTAAAAGTAAAAAGGATAGTTTGTAATTACGTAGTGTCAGTTGTTGATGGCCGGACCGGAGACTGAGGACAACATCCATTATCTCATAATCAACACAGAACCTTTATAAACCTTCTGAATATTTTCAACGCTTGTATTGATGGTTAACACGTAATAATAATTGCCGTCAGGTAATCCAAGAGAAAGTGGATCTCTTGATGCCCTTATTCCGCGATAAGTATTGTCATAGCTCTTTACATTGTACACGATATTGCCCCACCGATTGAATATCTGAAGAGTGTTATCGGGATAAAGATCGATGTTTTCAATCACCCAGGTGTCATTTACGCCGTCTCCATTAGGTGAGAAGGCATTCGGAATATTTATAAGATGATCGAAGTCCATGCAAAGTTCATTGGACCAGGAAGTAGTGGTATCTCCATATTCATACGCTTTGATCCTGTAACAATGATGATAGCCATCGGTAGCATTGACGTATGTCTGAATAGTATCTAATCCGGCAGACAGGTATAACGTGTATTCTTGTTCATCATCTAACATTCTCCACACTTCATAGCGATCCACTCCTAACGGCCAGTTGAGATAATTATTCCAACTCAGGTTTATTTCGTTTGGTACTTTACTGTCTTTAGGATCGAGCAATAAGATAGAATTATGCATCGCGCTCGCAACCATTTTACCGCAAGCATTGATTGCTACGATCTTATAATCGTAGCTATACATAGATGTAGGAAGTCCTTCATCCTCAAAATAGGTTTTGGTTATTGCAGCAATCAATATCCATAGCGAATCCACATGCTTTGGTTTTCTAAGCAGATTAAACGAGCCGTTAAAATGAACATCGTTAATAATCACCCATTTGATCAAAATATCCTTATCATCTAAATATTCATCCGTAACCACCTCAATGCTTAAAATAGGATTATCAAGTACGATGCTGAGCTCCAATGTATCACTGAAACAGGAATCAGCAGATTGTTCAACGACCTTCAATGTTCCAACTCCGGGCAGATTCCAATCAACGGTGATGCTATCATTTCCTTGTCCTGATATAACGCCACCAGATACGATCCACTCGAAAGTAGACCCGGCACTTCCGTTGACCCAATAAGCTACGGTAAGTGAATCAGGCGCACATACCGCAATATTTCCAAAAATACCTGCCGGTGTAGGATTCATGTACACATTTACAATTGTGTCGATAGTATCACCAACACAACCATATTGATTGATCTCGAATACGGACATTCTCCATGTGCCTGCACTATCCCAATTGACCGTAATGACGTTGGTACTATCGCCTGCTGCAATATATCCCCCATTAATAATCCATATGTAGGTAGCTCCAGCTGTGTCAGAAACTGTATAGATGAAAGCAGAATCGTTGACACAAACCTGGAAGTCACCCAGAATAAGTTTGGGCGAGGGTGAGGGTGTGAGGGTGACCCAGAGTGTATCGGCCGGGTTAAAGCAAACGGTATCAATGGTGACATTTTCTTCATCAAAGGTTAAGTAACCTGTTCCCAGGCTATCCCAACGCACAATGACCTGCCAGGTACTGTCACCGCTGAGTATCGTACCTCCCTGTATATGCCAATAATAATTAGCCCCAAAAGTAAATACTGCGGAATAAACAACACTATCTCTATCAAACCAACATAAAGTGTCGGGTCCTACCGGTGCAGCCGGAGTCCAGTTAATGTTAATGTTTACCGGAAATTTTATCGTATCGCTAATACATCCGAATTTATTGGTTTCTACCACGGTCACTAAAGCTGATCCGGTTGAATCCCATGCTATTTTTATGCTATCCGTTCCTTGTCCGGTAGCCAATGTACCACCTGTTACGGTCCAGTCGTAATAAGATCCGATGGTAAAGTTTGCCATTGAATAATCTATGCTATCATCGAACGGACAAATAAACCGAGAGCCAATAATACTATCAAGAGCAGGAAGAGGATTAATGGTTAGGGTCAGCGTATCGGTATTGACACAAGTGTTGGAATCTGTTCCGATAATTATCATGGTTGTCGTTGAATCAAATGTGGTTTTCCAGGAACTGAGAATTGAAATTGTATCACCGGGGCTATCTGATTTTGCCCACCAATAGGATTGCGCTCCAATCGTTGTTAAAACCGCAGAATCTTTTAAGCAAATAGAATCAGGAACAGCGCTGGTAGACAATATTGGCTGAGGATTAACCCAAACTTCCACGGTGTCTTCATTATAGCATGTGTTGCTATCTGTTCCATGGATGATATATGAGCTTGTTACCAAAGGATTCACGGATAGTGAATCTATATTACTGATCGTGTCGTTTGGCTTGGTTAGTTCGGACCACCAGTAGGTGTTGGCATCTATAGCCACAAACAATGTAGTATCGAAAATACAGATCATATCATCAGACAAACCAAAATCAGGTAAAGGATACACTGTCACTGCCTTAGTGATGGAATCCTGGCAGGATAAACTGTCTGTGCTTATGAGTTTGATGTTAAATGTTCCCGGCGTTCCAAATATATGCAACGGATTTTGGTCGCTAGAAAAATTCCCATCATCAAAATCCCAGTTCCAAGCTACGATACCTCCACCACCACTATAGGAGAAATCCGTAAAGAGTGTTGTATCATTAAAACATACCGTAGTATCTCCAAAAGACGCATTCACATCTTTAAATATATTGATGGTATCGCTGCCATAACATCCGACAGAATCGGTTGCGACAACAGAATAAGCCCCGGGATTTACAATATTAATTACTTGAGTAGTCGCGGAAGTACTCCATAAAAATGTAAAGCCACCATTGACCCCGGATGCAGAAACGGTCAGCGAATCTATCCCTGTGCATTCGAGGTATCGATCGGCAGGCAAAGTAATATTAGGATTGGGTTGTACTAATATGGTAAATGCATAAGTTTGATAACCCTGATAGGGGCATGCGTCGTCTTCAATTGTTACCGTAAAGGTATTTGTTCCAAGATCCGAGGAGGTTGGTATCCAACAAAAAATCCCGGTAATTGGATTGGTTCCCGTCGTAGTGAAAGTGGCACCGGGCAGAGTTTGGCTTAATGTCATTGTCAACGTTTGACTTGTATCCGCATCCGTCCCATAGATTGTAAAGCAAGTTGATACATTGGGGCACATGGTATCAACAAAACCGCTATCCCCATTTACGCCACCTATTAACTCGGGGAGTGAATCTGTACATGGAACAACATATAATTGCATATCTCTCACGATGCAACCAATATATACGCCATTTCTATATTCCAA
>JACZTA010000130.1 GCA_022573915.1 Bacteroidota bacterium
ATTATTCCTAGACATGATTCTTATTATTTTATACAGCGTAGATACATATGATAATTTTATCTACTTTATAGCATCTTTATGTTGCTCTGTATCTGGCATAATGTTGCTGTCATTTTTCAATATTAAAAGAAAGGCCGCATTCGTACTTTACGATGAATTACTAGATGAAATGGAATGGGGTGAGGATAGAAATAAATTTAAGAAAAGACCTTCGCTTGAAACTAGAATTGCACTTAAAAAATTTTTAAATTCAACAGATTTACCTTTCACCTCTGGAATAGCTGGGCAAACTTTTTATTTTGCATTGTTTTTATTATTGATTTCTGTATTAATCATACTGTTTAGGGTATCCTCTTGGTAACTATTTTACCAGATAATATTCATTATCCTTGCACCATTGAACCGGTCTTTCACAATCTTGTGAATAGAATTGATTGAGCAGTACCTCACAATTAATTTGTCCCCCTACAGTAACCCCCTACCCCTATTAAGTTAGGTTAATATTGCTCCATTATTAATAATTAATGGAGAATCTAATATTAACTACCGTTTCACTTGAAAATTTCAAGTCTATTGTCAAAGAATCTGTTAAAGCTGAATTTGATAATGTAAATCTCTCACCCCCAAATCAAGAAGAAGACAATCTTCTAAAGATAGAAGAAGTCCAGGATCTTCTTTCAGTTAGCAAGGTCACAATTCATAAATGGAAGAAGAAAGGTATCCTTCCCTACTATAAGTTAAACCGCAGACTTTATTTCAAAAAGTCTGAGATACTGGCAGCGTTGCGATCATCAGCAAAATTAGAGGGGAGGTAATCATGGGAAACACACCAAACTACCTCCCATTGCCTTCGATTTTAAAAAGAAACGGCTTTGTCTATATGTAATTACGTAGGCGGGGTCTAAAAGCTTTTATATACGAGCAATGGGATGGTAAACAGGTAATTGCGTTTGAGGTGTTTAAGCTTATCATCACCAAACCAAAGAATATCCATGGTAAGTATATACCCGCAAGAGAAAAATTTCCAAGAAATGAAGATTTTGGCTATTCTGCTTGGTTTTTTAGCGATCTCAATAGAGCATTAATAATATTTGAATTATTAGAATTAAACTGATTCTGATTCCAAATATATTTCGCGGTTAAACCTTGTTTAGTTCAAAAAGAACAACGATTCAAATGAATTAGTCAGTGTCTAATTGACACATGTTCGAGGATGTTATATGCAGACCTCTCTTTCATGAGCACGATTCTAACAACTGGCTACAATCCCTGTAACAAATTTAATAGCCCCTGATTTATCATTGATTTTCTCAGCATAAACCGTTAAACGATCGTAATGGTTTTCTAAAATAGAAAACCAAACGCTCGCTAAACTATTTATTCCAATTCCACATTGACAAATGGCATCACATTATTGATTGGATATTACAGGGTTTGCATGTTATATTAGCTAGATACACTCCTAAATTATTGATTTTTAAGAGGTATGATATTTTAATAATATGAAAGGTTTGCACTAATTTTATACCCAAAATTGAAATCAAATGAAGATAGCCAAAATCAAAGCGATAAACTATCCACCACTTACCCATTTTGAGATTGAGGATTTGGGAGATATCGTCATCATAGCTGGCGCTAACGGTTCAGGGAAATCACGTTTAAAAGAAGCTATTGTCAACTCGTTTCAGAATCCCGAATCTCCTCAAATTGAAATACTTGTGCAATCTACGCGTCCCGACAAAGAGTCAAAGATTTGGAATACAGAACTAATTGAGTTGAGAACAGGCAGGCCAAATCAAGTATTCTCGAATTATATGAAATCCAGGACGCGTGGTGGGACTCATACTGGTAGCATCATTCAAATAGACAGCGATAGAAGTGTTGCACCTGTCAAGTTTCAACCCATCGATCTTTCGACTCCTGATCCAGACGACATCGAAATCGAAAATACATACTTCCTCAACCAGTTTCAACATAGATGGCCTGATATAGTGAATAAAATATTTCAAAAAGTCGCTAATCGCAACCATGGCATAGCACAGTATGTAAGAAAGAATCCAAAAGGCAAGAATTCTGATGCACTTAAGCGGTTTCCTGATCCGTTTAAATCTTACCAAAAAATATTCTCAAAATTACTACCAGGAAAAACGCTGGAACCGATTGATGCGAAAAACTTACAGGAATTCCACTTTCGACAAGGTAAAATGGAACCATTAATTTTCTCAAAATTGAGTTCTGGCGAGCAAGAAGTTGTAAGAATTGCATTCACACTTAATTGGAAAAAAATACGACATTGCATAATTCTTGTAGATGAACCCGAATTACACCTTCATCCAACATTAGCTTTTCGACTAATTGAAACCATTAAGAACATAGGCGACAATACAAATCAGTTTATTTTCTTCACACATTCTTCCGACCTTATTTCAACATACTATTCTTCCGGAAACGTTTTTTTTATAAGTAATGTTGATGCAAAAGAAAACCAAGCTAGACGATTGAGTATTCTAAATGAAAATCACATTCAGACTGCACGGGCGCTGGGCAACCAACTTGGGCTTTTTGCAGTCGGTAAAAACCTAGTATTTGTAGAGGGTGAAAATGCAAGTATGGATCGCATTACGTACAACAAAATTGCTCAGTTATATTTCTCTAACGCATATGTAGTTCCAACAGGTTCGGTAGAAAACATCAATGCTTTAAATCGTTTGTCAAAGGAACTTCGAAAGTCGATATTTGGAATTGACTTTTTTATGGTTCGAGATCGTGACGGTCTTACCGATGCTCAAGTAGATAAACTAGAAATGAATCCTAGAATAAAATGTTTGAAGCGCCGTCATATTGAAAATTATTTTCTAGATGAGAATATTCTAGCTAGTGTTGCTAAGAATTTTTATTTAGATGACTCATGGCGTGATCCTAAAAATGTAAGTTCAGAACTTAAAAAGATTGCTGAATCAGTACGCATACAATCAATTTTACTGGCAATAAAACAACTAGTTACTCTGAATGGAACGATAGAAATACCAAGAGTTTCTAATGTTCAGAAAAAGACAATCCAAAGTGTGAAAAAGGAATTCACATCGGTTGTAAATAAATCATTAAATGAAGTTAAAAAGACTTTTTCAAAAGCAGCTCTTGAACAAAAATTTAATCAAGAATATAAAAGATCTGAAGAATCATTAAACAACGGAACATGGAAAATTACTTTCCCAGGAAAGCTTATATTCTCCATATACTGTGGTAAGATTGAAATATCGCAAAATCGAGTAAGAGAAGCATATCTTG
The DNA here is from genome assembly GCA_022573915.1 of Bacteroidota bacterium. Taxonomy (GTDB): domain Bacteria; phylum Bacteroidota; class Bacteroidia; order Chitinophagales; family JACZTA01; genus JACZTA01. Next base: position 3,289 of record JACZTA010000130.1, read on the forward strand.
ATATAGCATTGAAAAATAATCCTAAAATATTTGCTGATATTCAAAAAACTTTCGAGAAATTTAAAAAATTATGATAGCATAAATTTAATCTTATCAGAGCAAGAATATTCTTACGTTTTGTGGGGATCACCCTTCATAACTATTATAACTGAAAAATGACTGAGCGAACAACAAAAATCGGAATCATATTACCCAAGATTAAAAATCTCGACACCCGGGCGTTGAAATATCTCATACTATATCAGAATACTCTTCAAGACAGCTTTTTATTTCAGTTTCTTCCTACACAACAAGACAGTCAGTTTCTTAATTACATTGAATCGGACAAACCAATTAACCGCCAAACAGTCGAAACAAAAGCTGACAAGTTCATTGCAGAATACTCCAACTTCCTAAGAAAAAATGCAAAGGATTACAAACTTCTTGAAGATCTGCCTGACGGATTTGTTATATTGTCTATCGCAAAATTCGAAGACCATTACTACTATACAGGTGATAACAACTGGACAATGGTAGCCCTTGGTGACTGGAAGCGACATATGGCGCCCCCTTCAATTGTTGAATTCTTCATGTCTTTGCTTATTGGGTCTGCAATCGATATCGCTTGCAGAGATAAATTTCCGAAAAGTCATCACGCAACAAGAGGTTGTATCTCTGACTTTGCGGCAAGCATTAGCGATGTGCGCTTATCTGTGCTAACTGGTTTTCTCTGTGATTCCTGTAGTGATACAATAAAACATGCGAGATCTGAAAAATTGGTCACTGATGCAAAAGATCTATTAGCTAAGAAATGGCTAGGAAATGTTTCAGAACCTTCTCATGTGGCTGAAACCGCTAAGAAACTTGGCTATGATTTATTTCGAACAAAAGGCGTAAAACAAACTTTTACAGAGTCTTTATTAGCCACAGTTGAGCAAGAAGGCGTCAAGCTTATTCTTAAAATCATTGGGACAGTAATAGTTGCAGCGCTACTTTTATGGTTGGGCTTAAAATAATATATTATATATTTAGCGAGTAAATTTGCCTGCAATATTGACCGTAACCAATAAAAAACCCCTTGTAACCTAAGAAAGTGTTTCCATTTTTACATGTGATCCTGACAGGACAAAGTCCGAACCTTTTTGAGAAAGATTTGGAAAGAATATCGGAATAGGCTAAGTACTTAGAAACAGCTTAGTTCTCCAACTTTCGAATTAACCCAAATAACATTTTAGAGATTTCTTCTAATTGAGAGTAACAATCATTGTATGTTATTGAATCAATCTCTCCATTTTCTTTTAAGAATTCCAATATGGCAACGCATTCAAATGCACTGCCCCTTGCAATAACCAGAAAATTCCTTCGGTCTTTATTGCTAAACCGCGATGAACTTTCTGCAATGTTCAACATGACACTAAGTGAGGCCCGCTTTAACTGATCATTTGTGGTTCGATCAAACTTGTTTGATTTGAGTAACGTTTTTGTGCTTTTGGCAAAATCCTTTGCCTTTTGATAAACTGATAGTTTTTGAAAATCAAACATTGGCTTTATCTAGAGTGAGTTTGAGCGTGAGAGCGAGAAGCAGAATTCGAGTGTTCGCTCTCGCTCCCACTCTCACTCTGCTTTGGTGACCCCTCAGGGATTCGAACCCTGGGCCCACGCCTTAAAAGGGCGTTGCTCTACCAACTGAGCTAAGAGGTCTGAAAGAAGTTTGAGTTTAAGATTGAGTTTGACTCACCCACCTTTCTGAAACAAGCGGCAAAAGTAATATATCTTTCACGGATAAAAAACGGTATTCCCTAAATTTATAACTTTACGCTTCCATTTTTTTATGATGACTATTCAGGATAAAGTTGTAATTGTGACGGGTGCTTCTTCGGGTATCGGCAAAGCACTAGCCGTAGAATTGGTGAAAAAAGAAGCGAAGGTGGTAATGGCCGCAAGGAACGTTGAAAAACTTGAGGAGATACAGCAGTCGATAGACAAGGATAAAAACCGAACTATTATTGTCAGGACGGATGTGACCGATGAGTCCTCGTGCAAAAATCTAATTGAAGAATCCGTTGCTCAGTACGGTCGAATCGATGTATTAATCAACAATGCAGGAATATCCATGCGTGCTTTATTCAGTGAAGTAGACCTGGATGTTCTTAAAAAGCTCATGGACACCAATTTTTGGGGAATGGTTTATTGCACCAAATATGCATTACCTCATATTGAAAAGAGTTCCGGATCCATCGCTGCAATCTCATCCATAGCAGGATATAAAGGCCTGCCGGGGAGAACCGGGTATTCTGCCTCAAAGTTTGCCATGCATGGGTTCATTGAAACTTTGAGAATTGAACTACTTAATAAAAATGTGCACGTGCTTCTGGCTTGTCCGGGTTTCACCAATACCAATATTCGCAAAATAGCATTGAACGATAAGGGCAATACACAAGGCGAATCGCCGTTGGATGAAAGCAAGGTCATGCCCGCGGCGAAAGTAGCTGTCAAGATCATTACTGCTATAGAAAGGAAAAAACGGGACCTGATTTTAAGCTCCAGAGCGATGCTCTGGGCCAATAAGTGGTGGCCAAAATGGATCGATAAAAAAGTTTATAACATGTTTGCCAAAGAGAATGATCCACTATTGAAATAATCTTGATCTTTCTACACTTTATAAAATATTACTTTTGAGCTCCAATGGACAATCACGAGATTGATATCATCAATAATGCATGGGAGGATCGCTCCAAACTTGCGCGTTCAGAGACTAAGGTGGCAATCAGAAAAACCATCGAAATGCTGGATAAGGGTGAGTTGCGGGTGGCGGAGCCTAACGGAACAGATTGGACCGTTAACGATTGGATCAAGAAAGCGATCATCCTGAATTTTCCTATTAGCAAGATGAAGGTGATCGAGGTGGGGCCATTCGAGTTTCACGACAAGATGGAACTCAAAAAGAACTATGCTGAACTGGGTGTAAGAGTGGTTCCACATGCCATCGCGCGCTACGGAAGCTATATTGCAAAAGGAGTGATCATGATGCCTTCGTATGTTAACATAGGAGCCTACGTGGATGAATATACCATGATCGATACTTGGGCAACCGTTGGTTCCTGTGCTCAAATAGGTAAAAATGTCCATCTCAGCGGCGGAGTTGGAATTGGCGGTGTTTTGGAACCTGTGCAAGCCAAACCGGTAATTATTGAGGATGATTGTTTTATCGGATCAAGAAGTATTGTGGTGGAGGGAGTAAGAGTTGAAAAAGAAGCTGTTCTAGGGGCAAATGTGGTTATTACCCAGTCTACGAAAATTATTGATGTAAGCTCTGATGAATCAAAAGAATATAAAGGAATCATCCCTTCTCGATCGGTCGTAATTCCCGGCACTTATCCAAAGCAATTTCCTGCCGGAGAGTATCAGGTAGCCTGCGCTTTGATCATTGGGAAGAGAAAAGAGTCTACGGATAAGAAGACTTCTTTGAATGAAGTGTTGAGGGAGTATGAAGTGGCGGTGTAAATGGCTGCATGGCTGAAATGGTCACATGGCTTCGCAGGCCAGTTAGGGAAGAAGTTCAAACGAAGCGCAAGCCATTTAGCCATGTAACCATCTAGCCATGTTTCTCCTCAAAACGCCTCGGCAAACGCAATGTAAAACCCGCTGGTATTCTTTCCCCATGCAAAATCTACCCGCGCGTTCACATAATCCTCCCGGTCAATCATAAAGCGAATTCCACCGCCAACAGATGGTTTGAACCGGTCAAAAGCAAGATCTTTTATCTTTGAAGCTACCTGCCCTACTCCACTAAAGGCGGTTATTCCCCATCGCTTATAAATATTCATCCGGTACTCCGCCTGAAACGTAATGTATTGCTTGTCTCGGTACTGGCCGCGATAATAACCCCGCATATCGCTGTCACTTCCCATCAAGGACAACATCCTTACCGGGACCGTTCCAAAATTGAACTGGTTAAATGTTTGGAGCGCCAGTACATCCACTTTTCTGACCTGAATATATTTCCTGGCTTCGAACTCATAATTATTGAAGGAGAAAGCACTCCCCAAGACGTAGAGGAAAAAAGTATTAGAGAACCATATATAGCTCCCCTCGGAAGGGGTCAGGAGATGATCCCGGGAGTCATAATTCAGAACGTATCCGATGCCTGAAGAAGGTCCACCTTGTTTGCCCGGAACATTTGTATTGTAGAAAGTCCCGTTGGGATCATACTCTACATTATACATATGTTGAAGCCGCTGCTTGATCCCAATAAAGACCTTTGGCCGCACCTGTTTTAAAAAGATATTGGTAAGCTCAATACGATTGCTACTCACTATCTCACTGTCACTTTGAGCTACATTATTTCCAATACCCCAAAAATACTCGGGAAACTTTCTCACCGAATTAGCTCCTATCAAAATGAACTTCTCCTCCTTAAAAAGGAGGGTCCAATTTGCATCCAAGATGGATTGCCTGTTCAGCGTATAAGTGAATTCCAAATCAGCGTTTGATGGCCGTTGCAATGTGTCTTTGAACAGATGCAATGTGAAGAACGCTGCGGCGCCGGTATAGACACTAGTTTCGGGCTCATAACCGAAAGTTGGAAACGCCAACACCCCTACACTTTTGAATTCGGCAGAATCTTTTGATAACTCTTCTTGGCCAAATATATTTTGCTGAAATAATAAGCTTATTAAAACGAGTATTCCGAACCTGGCAAGTTTTACTCCGGAAATCATAAGTTAATAGGCACGTTCAATGAGTGTCATCGCGAATTCCTTCAGCACTCGTTTATTATTGTCCGGAACGTTTATTTCCTTTAAATATTCACCGGCCTTCGCAATGAATTCTTGCATCTCCTCTTCGGCATGCTCCCTGACATTCAATTTATCATAGATAGCCAATACAGCTTTTATCTTTTCCTGCGGATCATGATCCGCTCCACTCAACCATCTTTTTAATTCCCTGTTCGAATCTTCATCCCCTTCATTGAGCGCTTTCAGAAGCAGGTATGTTCTTTTGTTCATTAAGATGTCTCCGCCAATCTGTTTCCCAAACTTCTCGTCCTTACGATATGCATCCAGAATATCATCCTGAATCTGAAAACCAATTCCCATGTTGATTCCGAAGTTATACAGGTTTAAAGCATCTTCCTTAGAAGCTCCCCCAATTAATGCACCTATCTGTAGACTTGCTGCCAACAGCACCGCCGTTTTATGCTCGATCATGTTGATGTACTCCTCCATGGTCGTATCATCAGAATCCTCATAGTTAAGATCAAATTGCTGGCCTTCACAAACCTTCGCGGCAGATTCATTGAATATTCTGAATACCTCAGGTAAAGCACCATTTTGTATCTGCGATAACTGATCATAAGCATGAATAAGCAAGAGATCTCCGGAGAGGATGGCAATATTGGTGTTAAACTGATTATGAACAGTTGGTTTTGAACGTCTGACGGGTGCCTTATCCATGATATCGTCGTGCACCAGGGTGAAGTTGTGAAAGAGTTCGATACCAATTGCAGGATGAACCGCTTCTTCCAGGTCTCCTCCAAAAAGATCACATGCCATCATTAACAAAACAGGCCTAAGGCGTTTACCACCCAAAGCGATCATATATGCAGCGGCGTCATAAAGCTCCCTGGGTTCACCCTGCATCTTAAGTTGCTCGAGAGCAAGATCGAATTTTTCTTGAAGTTGTATTGAAGACTGCACGCGTGAAAGAGATTAATGGAAGTAATTGGGTTGCATCAAAAGTAGCGAATTCTGACCAAGTGGAAAACTTATATCAGAAGGTCAATTTTAGTTTGACAGTGCATCAATAAAAACTACGCATCCTCAACAACCATCATGTCAATAGTCTTATCAGTCATTGATGTATCCGAAATGATCACAAACACTTTATCACCCAATCGATAACGTTTCCTATGCGTCCTTCCAACAATACTAAAGTTCCGTTCATCATAAGTATAAAAATCGTCGCCAATGGAATCGATCCGTACCAACCCCTCACATTTGTTTTCGACCAACTCCACATAAAAACCCCAATTCTTCACACCGGATATCACTCCCTCAAATGTTTTTCCCCTATGGCTTTCGATGTATTCTACCTGCTTATACTTGATGGAGTCGCGCTCTGCATCCATGGCTTTACGTTCCATGATAGAGATATGTTCGCATTGCTTTTCCAATTTATACACGTCTCCCCCTTGCTCACCTTTCAAATACTTTTCAAGCAAGCGATGTACCAACACATCGGAGTACCTCCTGATAGGTGAGGTAAAGTGAGTATAATGTTTAAACCCTAATCCGTAATGCCCAATATTATCTGTTGAATACTGTGCCTTCGACATCGTTCTGATCGCCATATTCTCAATGATATTCTGCTCGGGTTTTCCCTCCACCTTTTTCATCAAAGCGTTCATATTCCCCGGCAGCTTTTTGGTGTCGTGCACATTAATTTTATACCCGAATATCAGTGCAAATCTTGCAAAGTCCTCAAGCTTGGCAAGGTCAGGATAGTCATGTACGCGATAAACAAAGGGTAAATTGATCTTTTTACCTTGCTTTTTGTAGATCCACTCGGCCACTCTTTTATTTGCCAGCAGCATAAACTCTTCAATGAGGAAATTTGCAGCCGATCGTTCTTTTACATAAATTCCTATAGGAACACCGTCGGAATCCAGTTCAAATCCCGTTTCCAGAGTCTCAAAAGCGATTGCACCTTCACGGAGTCTTTTTTTCTTCAGGATCACAGCCACCTTATTCAATATTGTTAATTCAGCAGAAAAATTACCTTTACCTGAATCGATGATCTTTTGAGCATCTTCATAAGTAAATCGTTTATCAGATTTGATCACCGTGCGTCCGATCCATTCCTTAAGCACCTCTCCCTTTTCATTCATATCAACGACGACTGCAAAACATGCTTTTTCCTCACCCTCGCGTAATGAACATATTTCATTTGACAGTTTTTCAGGGAGCATGGGTGACACACGGTCAACCAAATAAACCGATGTGCCTCTTTTAAGTGCTTCCTCATCCAACCTCGAACCCTGCTTTACAAAATGCGAGACATCCGCAATATGAATTCCTATCCGCCAAGTATTTTTTGATAACTCCTCGAAGGAAAGGGCATCGTCAAAATCCTTAGCATCTTTGGGGTCAATGGTGAATGTGGTAATGTTTCGAAAATCCCTACGGGCCCTCAATTCTGAAGCCGGTATTTTTGTTGGAAGCTCCTTTGCTTCCCGAAGGATGCTCTTCGCAAATTTCAGTGAAAATCCGTTATTGATAAGGATGGCGTTCATCTCATCTTTTGTAATCCATACCGTTTTGCCGCCGCGAACCGTCTTGACCATATTTTTTGGATCAATCCCAGATTGCTCGGCTTTGTGTGTGGAGACAACTCGGTCAAGACTCCCCAGCAAACTTTGAATCTCTTCCAGCGAATAATCCGTGCGCTTGATGATAGGTTTGGCATCTTTTGGTTTCTCTTCCGTACTGGGAGTATGGGCTGGGTT
>JACZTA010000131.1 GCA_022573915.1 Bacteroidota bacterium
GGACTTCCGCCCGGGCCGCGTCAAGCTCGGCCTGTTTCTCGTCCCGGCGCGCCCGGTAGATGGCCGTGTCGACCTCGTCTCGCATCATCAAGCTGAATAGCTCGTTGATTCGCTGCTGAACGCGCATCGGCTCTTTGTACGGCCGATTATGGTCGACGGCCAACATCCAGATCGTCGAGAGAAGCAGCACCACCGACGAGACGCCGAACACGACGTGCATCGCCTTTTGGTCTCGCCACGTTTTGTCCGTCGTGGGCATGGTGTTTTTTGAGGCTTGAGGGTTCGGGGTACTGAGCGGGGGACGTTAGTCCCCTGGCAGGTTGACAGTGGTGAGGGTTGAGTGGTGAGTGGTAAGTGGTGAGTGGTGAGGCTTGAGCAAGAACAAAAAACCCTCAAGTCTCAAGTCTCAAGTCTCACGCGGTTGGTCGCTATAGATTTAGGAAATACTCGTCGATGTGAATGATGTACTTCAGATTGAACATCCACCGCAGCGACATCTTGATCGGCAGCATGAGCATGAACAGCATCAGGTTCGTCATCAGCATGTAGCGAAGAAAGCCCATCTTGATGAAGAACTTGCGAAACACGGTCATCGCCATGATCGGCGGCAGCAAGATCAAGTAGGTCATGCATCTCGTTCGCTTCCATTACTCTGGTTGTTCTTGCCATTGTGCTCGAAATCCTAAAATTTCATCCCTGGATCGTGCCTTTTATTATGCTTGCTGTTGGCTTGTATTTTATCTTTGGAGTTGGGCCGGGTTTGTTAAAAGAGTTCAACATAAAAAAATGCAGCATATGCTTCTCCGACATTGAGATCCTTGATAACGTAACACCGACAGAGTGTCCAAAATGCGGAGCAGTTTTTTATCAACCTGAAGACGAAGCAAATGAACCGGGTAGTTGATAAACATTTATTTAATATCCATATTAGCTGTCTATCTTTATTATCCTGACGACAACTATATTTGAAAATAAATAACTGACAATGAAATTGGTCGTAGTCATTCCCGCTTTAAATGAGGAGCATAATATTAAAAACATCATAGAAAGTGCGCTTGATTCACGCAAAACGATTACTGATAATTCGCCGGTAACGGAAGTAGAAATAACCGTGGTCAGCGATGGGTCAAGCGATAATACAGCATCAATTGCCCTGGAATTTGCTGATAAAATCAATGTAATCGTCTTTGAAAAAAACAGGGGTTATGGAGCTGCCATTAAGGAAGGGTGGAAAGAATCAGATGCCGATATACTGGGCTTTATAGATGCCGACGGAACCTGTGATCCTAATAATTTTGCAGATCTATGCACCGCACTGGTTGAAGAAAAAGCAGATATTATTTCGGGCTGCCGTTTGAACAAGAAAAGTAAAATGCCGCTTGTCAGAAAGTTGGGAAATCGGGCATTTGCGTTTATGCTAACTGTATTTTCATCGTGGAAAATGCGTGATATAGCCAGTGGAATGAGGGTGGTTAGAAAAGACAGTCTTTCTAAATTATTACCCCTGCCGGATGGTTTACACTTCACCCCATCTATGAGTGCGAGGGCTATGCTCAGCAACAAGTTGATGAACGCTCTCTCTTCTTTATGAAAATAGAAAATATTTGTTAATTAATTTGGTTTTTATGACAGTACCTCCGGACAGATGGGTCCCTTACAGGAGACGCTGCGAGGAAGTAAATTGTCAAATTGTTAACTTGTTAGATATTGGCAGAGGAGTTAATTAATTTTACTCGTCTAAAAATTTAATATTTTGAATAGTGCCGATAATGCTTAACAGGAAGCTCAAAAAAATTGTCTGAATGCCTATAATTATCATCACTATGGATGGAATCAAAACTCTGAACGAGGCGCTGAGGTCGGTTATATGTCCGTAATCTTCCTGCTTCCAGCTCAGGAAAAAATTTAAACTTAATAAAAAACCCGCTAAGAAAATAAATAAGCCGGCAATAAGTCCTTTTTCAAGGTCAAAAAATTTAAACATATTCAAGAACTTTTTTCTGACAGGAATCAGTCCTTGATTAACTGCATAAATCCTGCTTAGAAAAGAAAAACTCAACAACTGATAACTTAATATTATTCCTGCTCCGCAATAGGTCAGTGTGTGTACATCAAATGTCAACTGCCGGGCATGAATAGGATTCATGCTTATCAATCCAAAAAGCAGTGTTGAAATTATAAACAATAACAACCCGGGATAAAAGAATAACCATTTCGGGCTGTACATTAATAAGAATTTCAGATGCCTCCATCCGTCTCTCCATGTTCGTAAATGCGGTGATCGGCTTCTGCCGTCCTTCGCCAATGTTGTGGGCACTTCGGTCATTTTTAATTTGAAAATACTTGACTTGACAACCATTTCCGAAGCGAATTCCATTCCTGTAGTTCTGAGTTCAAGTTTTTGAATGCTCTCTTTTCTGAAACCTCTTAATCCGCAATGAAAATCACTGATTTTAATTTGGAAAAACAGCCGCCCGATGAATGAAAGCACCGGATTACCAAGATATCTGTGCAAAAAAGGCATCGCTCCTTTTGCAATGCCTCCTTTGAACCTGTTGCCCATCACGAAATCATGCCCTTCCCTGAATTTTAAAACAAAAGGCATCAGGTTCGAAAAATCATAGCTGTCATCGGCATCGCCCATAATTATAAATTCGCCTTTTGAAGCTTCGATAGCGCCCATTATTGCAGCCCCATATCCCTTTTCTTTAATGTGCACCAATTGAGCACCATTTCTTAGTGCAATTTCAATTGAACCGTCAGTGCTCCCGTTGTCGCCTATTACCACTTCTCCCGCTATATTATTTTCTATTAAATTTTTTTTTGCTTTTTTAATACAAACTTCTAATGTTTCCGCTTCGTTCAAACAGGGCATTATTATAGAAAGTTCAAGGTCTGGTTTTGCCATAATTAATTAGTTAATCACACTGCCATTGCATCTAAATTAGAAGATTTTCAATTGAATATCATCACTTTGATGCATTTCCACAAAGGACTCATCAGAAAAAGTTTCAGAAAGCGATGTTTTCTCGAATGGAGCGATGCTAATGTATTGTAGAATTTTATATAAAGAATGCCGTATTGCCAGTCTTTTTTTTGCAATCGCTACTAAAACATAAGTCGAGATTGCTATCCATATTTGAATTCTTACTGCATTTTCATTTCTTCCCCAAAAGGATTGAATCTTAAGATTCTGTCTGATTCACTTGAAAAATATTAGCACCTTTTAAGATTATGGAAATTTGTATATTTTAGGGAAAATTTAGTTACGGAGGATAAAGAATTTAAAGTCCTTATATATTTATCAGAGCAGCCAATTCCCGTTTCTCCACAAAAAATTGAAGATGATCTAAAAGAAATAGTGCCAGTAATAGACATACATACCATATATAAAGTATTAATAACAGATGGCTGGGTGGTAATAAAAAACAGGAACACCAATGAAATAATGATAACACAGTCTGGTATAATTGAACTTAAAAACAAGATTAAAATAAGAGATTTGCAGAAAAATGGAAGGATATAAAAGGACTTGAAAATGTACCTGAAAATTTAGATCCGTATTATCCATTAAAAAAGATTATGGAGATCATTCAATGAAACAATATTCTATTTATTGATCCTGGCCCTGCTTTCAGAAACTACAATGATAACTTTGAACTGCCATGTCTTTCCTGTTTTCAATATCATTTTCCCTTATCATTACACGCGCATTGGATTATATTCTCAATTTGATTATCGATCGAATGAAGTCCTTGAAAAATCAAAAACTGGGTTCGCAATCTGATTAAATAAAAATCAAATTAAATATTTAAAGAACATACTAGCGTTGGCAATCGGTTTACTCATTGCCCTGGTGTTAACGGAAATTGCTTTGAGAGTATTTCCAAATAAGTACACTCATTGGGGGTCGACCTATTATCATTTACGAGAAAATACGATTGGTCTTATACCCGCACCCGGACAAAAGAACACTTCCAATAAGGATTGTTTTCGCATTAAGCCCATCATCACGAATTCAATCGGGTTTAGGGATAGCGAGTGGGATACCGAGGCTGATTTTAAAATAGCGGTACTGGGTGACTCCTACATGGAAGCAGAGCAAGTGTCGGAAGGTGATAATACAGCTGCCATCATGCAAAAGTTAATTGGTAAGGAAGTGATGAATGCAGGAATAAAACATGCAGGAACGGTAACTCAATATCTCATTTATCAAAAATTCCTGAAGCCCCTCAAGCCTGATCTCGTTATCCTGTTCTTTTATGGGGTAAACGACATCTCCGAAAATAGCTGTCAATTAAAATTTAGTGGGTATCAAAATAACGAGCTCCCCTGTGCAGAACTGGTTGATGGCGGTTATCGAATCCATAATGATTTTAGTAGGGCCTCTCTTACAAATACCGGCTTAGGAATATTCTTAAAAAGGTACAGCATGACCTATAGGGTTATCAAAAGATTACAAAACGATTTGAGAATCCGCTTGAAGGACAGTGACGAAGAATACGGTCTTTTTTATCAGGGATACGTACCCGGTTATAGTGACGAATGGGCTGATGCATGGAAAATCACAGAATTGGTCTTGCTCGATATGAAGGCCGAGATTGAAGCAGATGGCGGTCAATTTATTATTGTCCCCATTCCGGATCACCTAACTATCTCTGAGTATTTTATCGATAGATTGAAGAAAATCAAGGGGCTCGAAAATGTGCCGGAATATTTAGATCCTTATTATCCGTTCAAAAGGATTAATGGAATAATTGAAGGGCATGATATACTTTCGGTTGATCCCGGGCCTTTTTTTAGAAATTTTCAAAAAGCAAATAGGATGCCTTATCCATATTTCTATTATCATTGTGATACACACTGGAACCCAATTGGACATTTTCTGGTGGCCAATCTTGTCTCGCAGTATATTGTGAGTAATAAATTGATACCATACTCGAGTGAACAAAGGCAAGCGATCGTTGTGAAAATAAATGCAAACCTAAGGCTAACTCCGGAACAGATCTTAAGCCAAAAAGGTTATGATCAGATTTTTGAGAATGAAAAGTTTTCTGGCGAAACTAATATTTCCAATATTTTGAATAAATGACCTCCGCTTTTAACCGGGTACTTTTTGAATTATTTTAAACTCTTCTACAATCCAAATAATTTCCTGGGAAAGAATCTACTTATTTTCAGGGCGCTCTTTCAGACTTTTATCAAGATGCTGCAATCTCCGAGCAAAAGTACGCTACATAAGTGCAAGTTGTGCATGCGTATCATTCCCGGTTATAGCATGGTTAATATTCCTGTTTTGTTTTCCTATTATGATCTCGCTCAAAAGGCGGTAGAATTAAATATCCCCGGCGATCTGGTTGAGTGCGGAGTATGGAATGGCGGTTCTGCGGCTTTAATGGCTAAGGCGATGGATGAGAAGGACGCGCAGATGGATGTTTGGCTTTTTGATTCATTTGAAGGAGTGCCGGAACCTACAGAAGAAGATGATGACATAGCTCGCAAATATTTTTATCCGGGTTGGTTGAAAGGGACAGCAGAAAATGTCAGAAAGATTTTTGATAAGTTACATTTGGATAAGGAGAGGTTGCATATTATAGAGGGATGGTTTGAATCAACTTTGCCCAATGCAGGTATGGAAAAAATCTCAATTTTACATATCGATGCCGACTGGTATGAATCTGTCAAGTTTTGCCTGGAAGAGTTATATGAAAAGATCAGTCCCGGTGGATTTGTAATTTTAAACGACTTTGATCATTGGATAGGATGTAATAAAGCAGTTATTGAATTTATTGACAAGCACGCATTAGATGTGACTATTCACAAGATCAGTAAATCCGGCGCGTATTTCCAAAAACCAGGTTGAACTCAATCGAAAAAACTTCTAGTGCGTAAATTTTCCTCAATATATATTATTGCTTCTTTCGCCCTGCTTATCCGGCTGGTATTGTTTTTTCTACAACAGTCCTGGGATCCCATAGTTTTAGAGGAGTCAATTCTGGTTCGCGATCCGCTGCAATACCATCAAATGGCCATTGACATAATGGAAACGGGGACGTTTCAGTCTATTTTACCACACAGAACACCCGGCTATCCAACATTTATCTTTCTGATCTACTCAGTTTTCGGAACCAATCCTTGGGTAGTGCTTTTACTTCAAATACTTATAAATATTGCGACGCTTTGGTTGATATATATTATTGCGAAAATATTATTCTCAAAATCCGTGGCCCTTATAGGCGCGTTTATTTACTCAGTTGAGCCACTTGCTATATCTAATTCTCTCAAATTATTATCAGACACAGTTTTCGTATTTGTTGTTTTAGCGGCCATTGCATTGTTCATCTTTGGTTTGGACAGAAAAAAATATCTGTTCCTCCTCTATAGCGCTGCTATTTTTGGCTTGGCCACTTTGATTAAGCCCGTTACACAATACATGCCTTATATGCTAATAATTCTGATGTTAATGCATGCAAAGCTCACATGGTCTTTCAAATTGAAAACAGTTTCACTATTTCTTATAACATTTCTGAGTGTTACTTTAATGTGGAACTACCGTAATTATGTGGTGCATGGCCACTTTAGCTATACCTCTATGAACGGACTCGCATTATTGTACAGTGCAACCTACGCAGACGTAAAAAAAACGGGTAAACCATTTGAAGATGTTAAAGAGGAGTTTTTTAATAAAGCGATAGAACTTGGAGTAGACGAAGATAATAGTCCATTTGAAAATGCGAAGCTCCACAAGAAGGTTGCGATCGATTATATAAAAAAGAATCCAAAAATATACACCACCACGTATTTGCATGGGATCTTAAACATCTATACTCATTTGCACACCTATGAGATCAGCAGATTAATTGGAGTAAAAGGAACCCGTTTACCTTACGAGTACTATGCACCATCAAATATTTTTTCGAAGATCAAACTCTTCTTTACGAAAAAGTCGTTGCACGAGATCGTGTTAGGGATAATGATTGGGACATATCTTCTTATTGTATATATAGGATTTTTTAGAGGCAGTATGATCATGTATAGAAATAAAGAGTACTTCTTCTTAGCTTTATTATTACTGATAATTCTCTATTTCACGCTGATCAGCGGAACCCTTGGTTCAGCAAGATATAAACTGCCGATAATTCCGATATATACCATATTGAGTGCGGTTGGAATTCATTACTTTATTCAACGCTTATTTCGGAGGGCAAGGGAAGAGGGAGTTTGAGTTTGAGTTTGGGTTTGAGTATGCTCATGCATATTTGATTATACTCTTTAATTGCGTAAAGAAATAAATTACATAAATTCGGTTGTATTTAAATTTGTAACCTTATGGAAAACCTAAATTGGAATCAATTCATTAAAAAGATTTACATCAAAACTTCGATAGAAGATTTGTATAAATATTGGGCGACGCAGGAAGGCATTGAAAAATGGTTCCTGAAATCTGCAAACTACACTTCTAAGGATGGTACCAAACGAAGTTCTGATGATCCTGTACGACAGGGAGATGAATACGTTTGGGAGTGGCATAACTTTGAATACCTTGGAAAAGGAGAGATCATAGAAGCCAATGGAACTAATCATCTTGCATTTACCTTTGAAGGTTCTACCGTAAGTATCGATCTTTCCTCGGGACGCGATATGACATTGATTGCCTTAACCCAAAGTAATATACGAGAGGATGAGGAAAGTAAAATGAAGATATATAATGGTTGCAGTAACGGATGGACCTTCTTTCTGGCAAACTTGAAAGCCATTGCGGAGCACAATATTAGTCTGGTTGACACTAAACCAGATTTGAATATGGGTGATGGTCTGGAGTGGGTAAATGTGTGACACTGAGTTTGAGTTTGAGTTTGAGTTTGGGATTGGCTGCACCCGTGCTCGGTGAGGCATGACTGCAGAATCCTTTATTCCGGTCCAATTAGATGTTTATATATTCTCTCCAATAATGCTCCAATTATCGAATAATAATGCTTACTTTCGTGCTCGTTTTAATTTTGTTTTCGCCGTGTAAATTTTTGTATTTAATATTGATGACCGGCAATAATTTTAACTAAAACAATTAATAATAATGGATTATAAAGATGTGCGATTTGCAAAGGATGATAACTTTACTTTTGTCAGTACAGTGAGGCAAAGGGTGAACGAGTACTTTACCTCTAATAATATTAGTCGTTTTAGAAACAGCACGATGATCATAAAAACTATTTTTATGCTGTCGCTGTATTTCATTCCGTACTTCGTCTTACTGAGCGGTTTGGTTTTGAATATGTGGATGGTATTCGGACTTTTTATATTAATGGGGTTGGGTATTTCAGGTATTGGTTTATCCATCATGCACGACGCAAACCATGGTGCGTATTCTAAAAATCCTAATGTCAACAAAGCATTAGGATATCTTATAAATCTCATTGGCGGCAGCGCGATTAATTGGAAAATTCAGCATAACGTCCTTCATCATACATTTCCCAATGTGGATGGAGTGGATGAAGATATCGATCCGGGCCCAATGCTCCGGCTATCACCGCATCAAAAGAGATATAAAATACATCGTTTTCAACATTTCTACGCCTGGTTCTTTTATGGATTCATGACTATGTCGTGGGTGCTTGCAAAGGACTATGTACAACTTTTGAGATATAAGAAGATGGGAATAATTAAGAGTCAGAACAGGACTTTCAGAAGCCTGTTTTTAGAATTGACTATTACCAAGGTAGCATATTACCTCTATGTTATTGTCCTGCCGTTACTGATCGTACCGATACCCTGGTGGGTGCTGATTATGGGAGTTGTAGTAATGCATTTCCTCGCCGGCTTCATCCTGGCTTGTATATTTCAAACGGCGCATGTTATGCCATCAAATAAATATCCCCTCCCGGATGACAAGGGTAACCTTGAAAATAACTGGGCGATACATCAACTGATCACCACTACCAACTATGCTCCAACCAATAAGCTCCTTAGTTGGTTTGTTGGCGGATTGAATTATCAAGTTGAACATCATTTGTTCCCAAATATATGCCATGTGCATTACAAGAATCTTGCAACAATTGTAAAGGCTACAGCAGAGGAATTCAACCTGCCATACAATTCCATCCCAACTTACAGACAAGCACTTCTGGGTCATGCAAAATTATTGAAATCGTTGGGCAGGTCCGATGTAATCCCTGATTAAGCCGGAACATTTTGACGGAGCCGGCTGGCTCCTCCTGTAGTTTCCATTTCACACTTGAGTATTAGTAATCCCTACCATGCAACTAGTAGCTAAAACATTTCATGGATTAGAAGAAGTTCTTGCTAAAGAACTAAACATACTGGGTGCGCAGGATATTAAAACCCTGAAGCGAGCCGTTTCTTTTCGTGGAGAAAAAGAATTGCTCTATAAGGCTAACTTCCATCTCCGCACAGCATTGCGCATCTTACAACCTGTATTACGGTTTAAGGCTAATGATGAGAAATCACTTTATAACGGAATCTACGAGTTTGATTGGTCTGCTTATTTGAGCAATCATAAAACCTTTGCCATCGACAGTGTAGTGTCGTCCTATATTTTTAAGCACTCGAAATATGTGGCACTGAAGATCAAGGATGCCATTGTCGACCAGTTCCGAAAAAAGACAGGTAACCGTCCTTCTGTGGATACCACCAATCCGGACCTTAGAATAAACGTTCATATTTATGATGAGGATGTAACAATTTCCCTGGACAGCTCGGGTGAATCTTTGCATAAAAGAGGTTATAGATCGAGTAGCAGCCAGGCACCTCTCAATGAAGTATTGGCGGCCGGTATGGTATATCTCTCAGAATGGGATAGGAAGAGTTTCTTCCTCGATCCAATGTGTGGTTCCGGGACAATCGTAATGGAAGCAGCGATGATCAGTGCTCATATCCCACCGGGAAGCAGTAATAGAAAGTACGGATTCATGAATTGGAAGGATTACGACAGAACGCTCTGGAAGAAAATAACCGGTCAGGGTAATAGCAGGATTAATTCGAAATTGGGCAATATCAACGCCGCCGATATTGCTTTCTCCGCAATCAACGGCACCAAGCAGTCTGCCAACATCCTCGGATATGAAAATCAGATAACTACTACAAAAACAGCATTTGCGGATTTTGAGAATAGGGCGGATAAAGGAGTTATCATCATGAATCCGCCTTACGGTGAGAGAATCATGGAAAAAGATATCTTTTCGTTTTACAAGATGATCGGTGACACATTAAAACAAAATTTCGCCGGATTTGATGCGTGGATACTGAGCGCAAATAAGGACGCGTTAAAACATATTGGTTTAAGGCCATCTAGAAAAATTACTGTGTTCAACGGCCCGCTCGAATGCAAATTTCAGAAATTCAGCCTATACGCAGGAAGTAAAAAAGATAAACCACAAACGTAGTCGGTACCAAACTGCCTCTGTTGGACCCATATTTGAAGTTATTTTAGTTTTTTAGTATATTTCTTTAATAATTTAAACACAACAGCGGATCTATTATTCGCTGTAATAGCTAAATAGTATCGAATGATAAAATATGCATTAATCAGCTGCATTCTGATCAGTTTTCTTTTCTCAGGTAATATTGCAGCACAGAAGCCGAACCAAACCACATTTGAAGGACCTACAGCCAACCTGAAGACATTAGACATGGACAAATTAACTTCAATCAAGGATGAAGGGACCAAATACAAAACCTTTTTCCTGGATGCCAAACCATTTTCAGGTTGGGTCAAATAAACGGCGGATAAAGGGTATTACATTCGGCAC
>JACZTA010000132.1 GCA_022573915.1 Bacteroidota bacterium
AAAGATGGGTGGTGTATTTGATCTTGACTATTATCCTCTTGATCGCTGCTTTTAATATTATCGGTTCGCTTTGGATGTTGGTTTTGGAGAAAAAGAAGGACATCACGTACTTAAAGAGCATGGGTGCGGAAAATTCGCTTATTCATAAGATCTTCTTGTCTGAAGGTATTCTTGTTGCCTTGGTTGGCGCTTCGATTGGAGCCGGTATAGCGTTGAGTCTGATCTTAATACAGCAAAATTTTGGAGTCATACCTATTGGCGGCAGCGGGACATTTGTTGTGGATACCTATCCTGTTGAAATGAAAATTACAGATTTTCTCCTGGTATTTGGGACCGTTCTGGTGATCAGCTTTCTGGCGGCATATTTTCCTGCTAAATATGCATCGAGGCAGGTAGTTTTAATTAAGGAAGAGTGAGTTCGAAAGATATCTTTTAACGTGCTTCAGGTGAACTCTTAAATTTCTCGCAAGCATCTCTAAATGCCTTTTCCAGGGATTTGAACTCATATCCGATAGCCTTATTTATTTTGCCGCTATCATAATAAAACCGTTTAGATGAAATTCTCATTGTTTCCTTTGTGACTACCGGTTTCTTCCGGGTGAGTAAACTCCAAAATGCCGCCATGCGCCAAGCCGATTCACGCACCAGTAAGTTAACGGGAATAAAAGGATTGGGTTTATTCAGTTCGGAAGAGATATAACGGAAGGCATCCTTATAGCTCCAATTATTTGAAGACAAAATAAATCTTTCATTTTGGATCTCAGAATGCATTAACTTCACCATAATGTTCACTACGTCCTCAACATCTACCCAACCTGTTGTGCCTAGAGGGTAAAATGACATACCTTTCCAGATCTTCTTAATGAATAAAGAAGTATCGGTTTTCCAGTTCCCTTCGCCAATTACCATCGAAGGATTGACGATCACCGCATTCAGTCCTTCAGCGATACCTCTGAATATTTCGCGTTCTGATAAGAATTTAGAAACTGCATAAGTTGTATTCAAAGTATTCTCATTCCATGCTGCTTCTTCATCAATCTTCGAATTATCCTTTTGCCGGCCCAGTGCTGAAATTGAGCTCACATGAACCAACTTATCTACTGATTTTTCCAGACATAGGTTCACGATATTTGCAGTTCCATCCACATTCGTCCGCATCATTTGGTCTTTCTTGGCCGGATCAAAAGAGACAATGGCGGCGCAATGATATACCTGCTTGATATTACTGAATGCCTCCTCTAATCCTACAATATCTAAAATATCGTTCTCCACCCATTCTATCTTGTCTTCAATATCCCTCACCAGATCATTTCTGCTTGAGTGTCTTTTTAGTGCACGGATATCTTCACCTTCGTTGACTAGTTTTCGAAGAAGATGGGATCCCACAAGACCTGTTCCACCGGTGACTAAGATTTTCTTTGTCATTTCATTAAATGAACTGAAAATTAATCAATATCGAATAAATGTGAGACTAGAAAAGAGATAAATGCCTCTTAAGAGACTCAGGGCAGGGTTTTACTGTATCCTTGATAAATTGCCCCTCCTACTGAATCGTGTTTCGCTCCGGTAACGGACTTCAAACAATTATAATTGCCGGTCACCCTTAAAACTCCAAGATACGCCATCACCAAAGCCTCCTTATAATTGATGGTATCGTCATCAGGAATGACGAGCTCCACCGGTGAAAGATCTATTATTCTTTCCATTAAAAACTTATTAAAAGTTCCACCACCCGTTACTAAAGCTTTACTTTTTTTCGTTCCTTCGTCAATTAACTGCTGAAAAGACTTGGCAATCTGCATGGCGGCGTGCTCATAATATGTCCTCATCTTATCATGTAATGAAATGGTGCTTCTGTGTAAAACCGGTTGGATAACTTTGTTAACCCATCCAATACTTAGTGTTTTTGGATATTCCTTATCATAATACCAGATCTGATTTAATTCATCCAATAAGACTTTATCTATTTGGCCTTCCCTGGCCTTCTCGCCATCCTTATCATAGGTCATCCCCAGTTTTTCGGAGAGCTTATTGATGACAATATTTATCGGACAAATATCGTAAGCGATTATATCAGCATTTTCTTTTTTACAAGAAACATTAGCTATTCCTCCCAGATTCAGACAAAAGACATACTCGGAAAATAGATAAAGATCACCTACAGGAACTATGGGAGCTCCTTGCCCCTCCAACGCAATATCGCAGGAGCGAAAATCACTCACCACTGGAATTCCCGTTATGGAAGCAATGACAGCACCATCACCAATTTGATTCGAGACAAAATTATCAGGTTGATGAAAAACGGTATGTCCATGAGAAGCAATGAAGTCAACTTTTATATCGGTTTTGGAAATAAAAGTATTAACCAGCTCTCCAATATATCTTCCAAAGAATGCACTCGTTTTTAGGTATGTAATGGCATTTTGCAACGCCAGGTTAGTTAACCGTAATCTCCATTTAGCGTCAAATGGAATAATATCCGCGTTCAGGATCTTATATGACCATTTTTCCTTCTTCTGTTCAAACTCGCAAAAAACAATATCCAACCCGTCCATTGAACTTCCGGACATTAACCCTATTACCTTATAACTCTTCATAATCAATCAACCGTAATGTAAATCTTTCCCCACACTTTCAAGTTCTAAATTGTCACACTCAAGTAATATATGTAAAATATTTTAAAGATAACATTGATTATATATTATTGTTTATACTAAAGTGTAATGAAATTAAACTTACTAAAATCCTGTAAGTTTCTGTTTCACATTAACTTTTAATAAGATAAAAAAACCTTACATTAGCTACCCTTTTAAATTGAAAAATGCGCGGTAATTTAAGATTGGGGAGTTTAGCAGTAAGATGGGGTTTTTCGCTTCTTCTTTTGTTGGTTATTGGACAATATCATGGCGTACTGGCTCAGGAGACCTTTCCTGTAAACGGCGTTCATAATGAACAACAAGGTTCCTATGCGTTCACGAATGCAACGATCGTAAAAGATCATAAAACGCAGTTGGATAAGGCCACCATGGTTATCAAGGATGGAATCATCATAGCTATTGGATATGAGGTGAAGATTCCCAAGGGTGCCATAATTTTAGACTTAGAAGGCAAATATATCTATCCCGGATTAATTGACATGTATACTACCTACGGAATTCCGGAAGCAAAGAAAAAGGAAAGTACAAGGCGGGCGCCGCAATATTCTACCAATGTAAAAGGTGCTTATGGCTGGAATCAATGTCTTAGAACTGATTTTAATGCCAACGAGCATTTTAAACTGGATACTGCCAACGCGCGTAAAATGCGGGCGCTGGGTTTTGGTTCCGTTCTCGCATTTCGTGCAGATGGTATTGCAAGAGGATCTTCTGTATTTGTCACGCTTTCGAATGAAAAAGAGAACGAAGTAGTATTACTGGATAAAGCGAGCGCCAATTATTCATTTAGTAAGGGAACTTCCACACAGAATTATCCGAATTCTTTAATGGGATCGATTGCTCTTATGCGGCAGACATATTTGGATGCCGGTTGGTATGCTCAGGCAAAACAAAATGAGGAATACAATATTACATTGGAATCATGGAATCAGCTGCAGGATTTACCCCAGATCTTCGAGGTTCGGGATAAATATTCTGTGTTAAGGGCGGATAAAGTGGGTGATGAGTTTGGCGTACAATATATTTTCAAAGGCAGTGGAAATGAGTATCAGCGACTCGACGAAATTAAAGCTACTAACGGCTCCTTTATTCTACCGATAAACTTTCCAAAGGCTTACAATGTTGAAAATCCCTTTGATGCCTTACAGATCTCCATGACACAAATGATACACTGGGAATTGGCGCCCTCTAATCCTGCTTTCATGGAAGCCGCAGGAATTGAATTTGCTTTAACAACGTCAGGATTAAAAAACAAAAAATCGTTTTGGAAAAACCTTAGAAAAGCGATCGATCAAGGTCTTTCTGAATCTACCGCTTTGGCAGCATTAACCAGTGTGCCTGCAGGTCTGCTGAATGTTGATCATCTTGTTGGTAGTCTGGAAAAAGGAAAAATTGCGAATTTTTTAATTACCTCCTCCAACCTGTTCGAAAAGGATAATATCATATTTCAAAATTGGATACAGGGCCAACCATATATTATAAATAATGTTTGGAACGACATCAGAGGTACTTATGAGTTGAATATTGAAACTCTGCAACCGCTCAAGTTGAAGTTAACAGGCAAATACACCAAACCATCTGCTCAGGTTATCACTTCTGACAGCACCAAGAAAAAGGCAAGTTTTAAAAAACAGGAAACCCTTCTCACGATAACGTTTGACTACGTTAAGAATAAAGACGACAGTATCGGACAGAAAGTACGTATGTCGGGGTTGATAACCTCTGACAGATGGTCAGGCAGGGCGCAACTTCAGAATGGTAACTGGGTGAATTGGTCCGCCACTTTTGTTGAACCATTTGAGCAAAAGGATAAGAAGGATAAGAAAACAACTGTAAAGCACACTATTGACCAGGTGATGTATCCGTTTTCCAGCTATGGTTGGAAAGAAAAACCGGTACAACAATCTGTCCTGTTTAAGAATGCAACTGTTTGGACAAATGAAAGGGAAGGAATTTTACTCAATACGGATGTTGTCATACAAAACGGCAAGATCCATGCTATTGGTAATAATCTGGCAGCTCCTCCGGGTGCTACTACTGTAGATGCCTCGGGTATGCACTTGACCTGTGGAATTATTGATGAGCACTCGCACATAGCCATCTCAAGAGGGGTTAACGAAGGAACACAAGCGGTAACGGCGGAGGTAAGGATTGGCGATGTAATAAATCCTGATCATGTTAATTTGTACAGACAGTTGGCTGGTGGTGTAACCACATCACATCTGCTGCATGGTTCGGCCAATCCAGTAGGTGGTCAGACTGCCCTAATCAAATTGAGATGGGGATATTCTCCGGAGAAAATGAAGTTTGAGAATACGGATCAGTTCATAAAATTTGCCTTGGGTGAGAATGTGAAACAATCGAATTGGGGAGATCTTCAAAGAGTGAGATTTCCGCAAACAAGGATGGGCGTTGAGCAAGTTTATTACGATGTGTTTACGAGAGCAAGGGAATATGAGAACAGGTGGAAGGCTTATCACTCCTTATCGAAATCGAAAAGAAAAAAGACCGTTTCTCCGAGAAGAGACATTGAACTGGATGCTATCGTCGACATCATGAACTCCGAAATGTTTATCACCTGCCATTCTTATGTGCAATCTGAAATAAACATGTTAATGAAAGTTGCAGATTCCATGGGATTCAGGGTCAATACCTTCACTCATATTCTCGAAGGATACAAGGTGGCCGATAAGATGAAGAATCATGGTGTCGGTGCATCAACGTTTTCGGATTGGTGGGCATATAAATATGAAGTTATTGATGCAATTCCTTATAACGGTACGATCCTGAATAATGTGGGCGTGGTAACGGCGTTCAATTCAGATGATGCAGAGATGGGAAGAAGGTTGAACCAGGAGGCAGCAAAAGCTGTAAAATATGGTGGTCTTTCAGAAGAAGAGGCTTGGAAATTCGTGACCTTGAATCCTGCAGTTCTTCTCCATATTGATGACCGGGTTGGCAGCATCAAGATAGGGAAACACGCAGATGTAGTCTTGTGGACGGATAATCCATTATCCATTTATGCTAAGGTGCAACAAACCTATGTCGATGGCATATTGTTTTACGACAGCAAGAAAGACCTCGAATATCGGGAGATGATCAATAAAGAAAGAATGCGTTTGATGAATGCAATGTCAGGTGCAAAATCCAAGGGTGAAAAGACAACTCCACCGGAGGGGGAGTATGACATACTTTATAAATGTGACACGATTGAGTCGGAAAACTAAGAAATGAAAAAAGGCATTTATATATTAATTCTGTTTCTGATGGCAGGTTTTATTGCGAGTGCTCAGCAAATACCGGCTAAAGATCAATCTGAAGCAATCGTTCTGGTGGGTGGCACGCTGCATGTTGGCAACGGAACGGTCATTGAAAATGCTGCTATTGGATTTAATAATGGGTTGATCACCTTCGCGGTTGACGTATCTACAATCAAGTTGGATCCAACTACTGCCAGGATCATTGATATAAAAGGCAAGCATGTATACCCGGGATTGATCTCACCTATTTCTGT
This sequence comes from Bacteroidota bacterium, assembly GCA_022573915.1. Lineage (GTDB taxonomy): Bacteria > Bacteroidota > Bacteroidia > Chitinophagales > JACZTA01 > JACZTA01. The sequence goes on from JACZTA010000132.1 coordinate 6,169, forward strand.
CTTGGGATTGAATGAGATAGATGCGGTGAGAGCCACAAGGGACTATCGGGACGTTGGACAGTATAATCCTGAATTGCGCTCTATAATTGCATATAGCACAGATTCGCGGGTTACTCCCACAGTGCGTTCTAACGGCATCCTGATCGCACAGATCACTCCTCAGGGTGGCGTTATTTCCGGGACGTCATCAATCGTCGAACTGGACGGTTGGAATTGGGAAGACGCAGTAGTGAAAATGGAGTATGGGGTTCATCTGAATTGGCCGGGAATGTTCAGTCGATCGGGCTGGTGGGCTGAACCCGGATCGATCAGCCTCAGGAAGGACTACATAAGCAAGATAAGGATGATTGAAGCGTTTTTCACTCAGGCTAAAGCATACAGCACATCTAAGGTGAAGGAAAAAAACTTGAAGTTTGAAGCCATGCGTGGGTTGTTTGATGAGACTTCTAAATTATTCGTACACGCCAACTATTCCAGACAGATCACCTCTGCTGTGGAGTTTGGGAAGAAATTCGGCGTTAAGATTGTTATCGTTGGTGGAAGAGATTCATGGATGCTTACAGATATGCTAAAAGAAAATGATATTCCTGTCATACTAACCAATGTTCACTCATTACCCAGCCGGTCCGATGATGATATCGACCTTCCATTTAAAACTCCCAAACTACTTCACGATGCCGGTATTTTATATTGTTTGAGTTATAAGAGATCCTGGCAGCAAAGAAGTCTGATGTTTGTCGCAGGAACCACCGCAGCTTACGGACTTACCAAAGAACAAGCGTTAATGTCGATAACATCCAACACGGCAAAAATACTTGGAATAGAAAAGATAGTTGGAACAGTTGAGGACGGAAAAGATGCAACTATAATCGTTTCTTCCGGAGATGTGCTGGATATGAGAACCAGCAATATTGAGATGGCATTTATTCGAGGTAAGGAAATTGACCTGGATAATAAGCAGAAGGCACTCTACCGAAAATTCAAGACTAAATACGAAGATCAGGGGATCTATAAGAACTAGATCATTGATCGGAGATAAGGATCTTTTTCTTGATCACATAGTTGTTTGTCTGATCAAAGATCTCAATAAAATATATTCCATTCCCAACCTGATCACCTAGATTAATTTCAATCTTATTGCCGGTCAAATGCTCAATATCTTGCCTGTATACTTCCTGGCCTAAGAGGTTTACAATCTTAAGGCTTAGATTCTTATCAAGGTGATATTGATTGAATGAAATAGTGATTCTTCCATTTGAAGGATTAGGATAGATGAGAACCTGTTCTCCGGGTTCAATTTCTTCATCCCCTACTACATTTAACAAGATATTGATATCATCAAGGTAAAGATTGTTACCCCAACCGCTTTTACCTTCAAAAACCAAATAAAAATCCTTCAGTCCGGCGTAAATATTCAGGTTGATCGCGTTATTTGCCCATTCACCTGCCGTGGGTATGAACTCCGTTATTTGGTCAGGAGCTGTTACAAGACCCGGCCCACCCTTTGACCATATTTCAGTACCAATATCGTCGCATTGGTTCAGCGATATCCGAATGATCAATGAGTCGAACTTGGTTGAACTAAATTGAGCGTAAGCATGGTTGAAATCAAGTGTGATTGGTGCTGACAATCCACTGAAATCCAGTTTGGGAGTGATTAGATAATCACTCTCTCCCGTTATATCTTGTCCAGGAGAAAAATTATACATTTTAGCGCAGTTGGAGCTTCCTCCAAATCCTCCTGCGAGATTTGTTCTACTCCAACTTACATTAGCATCAGGATTTAAAATAATCCAACCACTCGGTGGGAAGACAGCGTTTTCTATATCTTCAGAGTGCGGATAAGAGGTGATAGACGATGCAGTAGCCAAGCAGCATCCTTGAGAAGTTTTAAGATTATTTCTAAATATATTAATCATTGATGCCATCCGGGCTGCTTGCCCTGTCGAAAACATATACTGGCAGCTATTGTATGACATAAAGTTCTCAAGCATATCCGGATAATCAGTAGGTGTTTCAGTACAAGTGTTAGCAGAAGTAGGACAAGCAAAGCCCGCGCCGTTCTGTTGAGGGGTATCACAAACCTTATCACCCGCTAGAGCACAATTTGATGCTTGAGCACCCGAACAATTATCCTGGAAAATATGAAACAACCCAAGCCAGTGTCCGACCTCATGAGTCGTGGTTCTTCCATTGGGGCCCACCGTTGCAAAATCCACTACTATACCATCCGTATTAGCAGGTCCTCCCGGGAACTGTCCATAACCACCTAAACCGGGAGACAGGTCACAAACCCAAATATTCAAATATTGATTACTGGGCCATCCATCCTTCCCGCCGGTAATATTAAATTTAACATCGTTATTTGTGATGAATGCATTATGACTCGTAGAGGTCCTTGTAACCCCTGAAGTAGTATTACCGGATGGATCTTTGGTCGCAAGACAAAATTCAACCCGCGAATCTGCAGCAAAAGGTTTAAAGATCGCTCGCACCAGCGTAGAATCTGAATTAAGTTTTCTGAAATCCTTGTTTAATCTACCAACCGTAGCATTTAAGAAATTATAAGGTACGTTCTGACCGGAGATTGCATATACGACATGGAAAACCACCGGAACAATCAGCAGAGGATCGATATCTCTATTATTTATAAACTCGTCACCATACTCATCCAACCAAGCTTGCGCTTTCTTGTTAATTAAATCCCAATTCTGTTGTACTTGAGGATCCTGCTTGACCAGGTATTCCCAGTTAGCATCTGTTCCACATCCATACTGATTTTGAGCAGTTATCTGAGAAGAAGAAAATACCAGTAAAACCCCTGAAATAAGGGTTAAAACCAGCTTGATTTTATTACCAAATGAATGTGACATAATTAAGAATTCTTTGTGTAAATTTACTTAATATATAATACAAATTGCATTTTTATTCTGATTGTTCCAGACACTAAAATTGAAGCTAATACCTACCTATGAAGCCCCTATTTACGATCTTAATATTTGCTATATTTAGTTTTACTGTTTATGCAGCGGAAAATATCGGCCAACCAAAATCCAAACCTAAATCTGACAGATTTGATGCAGCCTGCAACTCACCCAGCTCTTCTGTAGATCTGGATATCAATAATGTAAGAACGAAGATGCTTGGAGGTGGAGATATGTGGTGGGATCTGTCCAATGCCAAATATGAAGTTCCAAAGGGACAGGGTAAACACATCATATTTGCCGGTTCGTTGTGGATTGGTGGAATTGATGCAGGCAAGCAACTGAAGATCGCAGCTCAAACATATCGACAAAATAATGCGAATGATTTCTGGGCAGGACCGCTGGATGGTGCAGGATCTACCAATTCAACAATTTGCAATAAATGGAATGATCATTTTGAAATGACTAAAGCCGAGGTGGATGCATTTAAAACAAACTCCTCGAATATTACTATTGCAATTCTTGAATGGCCGGCGAAGAATAACCCGTTTAACATTAATGTAGGTTCCAGAGATCTCGCCCCATTTATTGATGTTAACGGTGATGGGAATTATAATCCTTCATCTGATGGTGATTATCCGGATATAAGTGGTGATCAAGCAATCTGGTGGATCTTTAATGATAACGGAAATACACACAATGAGACCGGCGGTGTACCGATTGGTATCGAAGTCCATGCAGAAGCTTTTGGGCGTGCCACTGCTGATGCCTTCAACGACATGACATTTTACAGGTATAAGGTTTTGAATCGATCATCCTCAACCTTGTACAATACCTATATCGGCCAATTCGTAGATCCGGATCTCGGATGTCATTTGGACGATTATGTTGGTTGTGATGTATCGCGCGATCTGGGTTTTTGTTATAACGGGGATGCCATTGACGAAACCTGCGGTATAAACAATGTGAAAGGATATAACCCAATAATGCCGGCGATGGGATTGAAGTTCTTGGAGACGCCAAATGATGATTATGGCAATCGGCTGGGACTAACTGTTTTTGTGTCTTACAACAATGATCTTTCTGTGAGCGGTAATCCTGAAGTGGCGGGCGACTTTTACAATTATCTTATCGGACGATGGAAGGATAACTCCGACATGACCTATGGAGGAGTTGGATTTGGCGGAGCAGTCCCTACTAAATATATGTACCCTGGAGTTCCGTGCGACACTTCTCAATGGTCGGAACAAACACTGGGACATACTCCCGGCGACAGACGGTTTCTGTTGAGCTCCGGTCCATTTACACTAACTGCCGGTGAGTTGATTCAAATGTCGTTCGTGGTACTTTTCGCATCAGACGCCAGCGCGAATCCTTGCACCCCTTTGGGAAATATCTACACGATGGCTGATGATGCCCAAGACTATTTTACAGATTTCGTATCGGTTAAAGAAAATGAAAAATTTAATTATTACTCCAATAATACCGCCGTCATTTATCCTAACCCCGTTGTAGATATAGCTACGATTGAACTCAATTCTTCGAACAAACGAATAGAATCGGTCAGGATCTTCGATATTAATGGGAGGCTGGTAACCTCTTTTGAAGGCCTGAATACACCTTCCTTTGAATTTAACAGTTTGCAA
>JACZTA010000133.1 GCA_022573915.1 Bacteroidota bacterium
GGATTAACCAAGAGGCGTGTTCCAAGGGGTAAGTGGCGTTTTCTGAGTTCAAAGGAGGTCATTTTTCTGAAATACTTCAATACGAAAGGAAAGGCAGTCGATCGCAGAACGATCAATCGGAAGTAACCATAAAATCATTTACCCCAACACCGGTTTTGATACCGAGCAAATGTTGTTGCAATAATTCGAGCAGAGCGAGGAAAGTGAATATGGCCTCGAGACGATCTCTGCATTTTGAGAAGATCGTATCAAATGAAGCTTTCTTTTCCTTTCTGACTGTTTTCAGCAGATATTCCTTCTGTTCTTCAATTGTATAAGGATATTTTATCACCCTGTGTTTGGGTCTGTCAAGTTCCGATTTATATCTGGTAGTAGCTGTTTCAAAGGCTCTCAGTAATTTATAGAGTGTAACATTTTGCAGTTCCGCTTCTACTGAGATGCCCTCTCCAATAGTTGCCAATTCTTCTTGAATGTTACCTCTTGAGAATTTCTTGCTCCTGTCATCCTCGAGTCCTTTAAACTCTTCTGCAGCTTCTTTATATATCTTGTATTCAAGCAGACGTGCTACGAGCTCTTGCCTCGGATCAATTTCATTTCCTTCCTCATCCACTTCTTTTCTTGGTATGAGCATCTTTGCTTTGATATGCATTAAAGTAGCTGCAACTAAAATGAATTCGCTAACTACTTCTATATTAAGCTCCTGCATCTGCCGGATGTATTCCAAAAAATCATCGGTGATCTTGGCAATGGGAATATCATAAATGTCGAGCTCATCGCGCTCTATGAAAAAGAGCATCAGGTCGAAAGGGCCTTCAAACTGGGGTAGTTTTATTTCGTATGTCAAGGGGTGAAAGAGGTTATTTTATGCTTGAAAGATAAGTGAAATACGTTGATTTACAATACAAAGCAAAAATTATTAATTAACACGTACCGGTGGATAGCAGATGAGCGTGAGGGAATTTATAAAAATCGTAATGCACCCATAATAAAATGGGTACCTTTGTGCGTTTAAATTCGGCTACTACGGTTAAAAATTAAGCATGAAAATTAAGGCAGGAAAGCTGTTAAGCCAGATAGAATATCCCTCCGATTTAAAGAAACTCAAGAAACAGGAGTTACAACAGATTTGTGATGAGCTTAGAGAGTACCTCATTGATACTGTTTCAGTGAATGGTGGCCATTTTGGAGCTAGTTTAGGCGTGGTAGAAATAACCGTTGCACTACATTATATCTTCAATACACCCACGGACCAGATCGTGTGGGATGTAGGGCATCAGGCATATGGCCACAAGATTCTCACAGGCAGACGGGACGTATTTCATACCAACAGGAAGTATAAAGGAATAAGCGGGTTTACCAAACGTGCTGAAAGCGAATATGATGCATTTGGTGCCGGTCATTCCTCTACATCAATTTCTGCCGCACTGGGTATGGCTATGGCCTCTAAGTATCTTTCAGAGAGCGGAGCCGATGAAGCTGCTAAGGACAAACAACATATCGCCGTAATAGGTGACGGTGCCATGACTGCAGGACTGGCTTTTGAAGCGCTTAATCATGCAGGCGTCTCTAACACTAATTTACTGGTCATCCTAAACGACAATTGCATGTCGATAGACCCGAATGTGGGTGCGCTAAAGGAATACCTGACTGATATCTCAACCTCTCATACCTATAACAAGGTTAAAGAAGAGATTTGGAATTTACTTGGACGCATGAGCAAGTTTGGCAGAAGTGCACAAGAGATCGTTCAAAAGCTTGAATCGGCGATGAAAGGGGCCCTGCTAAAGAGCAGTAATCTTTTTGAATCTCTGAACCTGCGTTATTTCGGTCCTATAGATGGACATGATATTTTACACCTCACAAAGGTCATGGAAGATCTCAAAGACATTCCGGGGCCAAAGATTCTACATTGCCTGACGGTAAAAGGAAAGGGGTTTAAACTCGCCGAGGAAGATCAAACAAAGTGGCATGCACCCGGCCTGTTCGATAAAGTATCAGGAAAAATCCAGAAGTCAAAAAAAACAGGTCCTCAGCCTCCGAAATACCAGGACGTATTTGGAAATACGATTGTTGAACTAGCTAAGAAAAATAAAAAGATAGTAGGGATAACACCTGCAATGCCATCTGGTTCCTCGCTCAATATTATGATGCGTGAAATGCCTGACAGAGCTTTTGATGTAGGTATAGCTGAACAACATTGCGTTACTTTTTCAGCCGGACTGGCTACGCAAGGTTTAGTGCCATTTTGTAATGTCTATTCCACTTTTCTTCAAAGAGCTTACGACCAAATCATCCATGATGTCGCCATTCAGGATCTGCCGGTGATCTTTTGTCTGGATAGGGGAGGATTAGCCGGCGCAGACGGCACGACACACCATGGCGCATTTGATTTTGCGTATATGCGATGCATACCGAATATGATCGTCTCCGCACCAATGAATGAATCGGAACTGAGGGATCTGATGTACACGGCACAACTTGAAAAGAACAAGCATCCATTCTCCATAAGGTATCCCAGAGGGCAAGGTGTTTTGACCGATTGGAAAACTCCAATGGAAGAGATTGAAGTAGGTACGGGTAGAAGAATAGAGGAAGGTGAAGAGATAGCCATTCTGACCATCGGCCATCCCGGTAATTTTGTGGTGGAAGCGATGAAAAAATTAGCGTTGGATGGTTTCTATCCTGCCCATTATGATATGCGTTTTGTGAAGCCACTGGATGAAGAGATGCTTCACGAGATCTTCGCCAATTTCAGTAAGGTGATAACGGTGGAAGACGCCGGTGTTATAGGCGGCTTCGGCAGTGCCGTGCTCGAATTCATGAGCGACAATCATTATAATAGCCAGGTGCAACGCCTCGGCATACCCGACCGTTTTATTAATCACGGTTCACAGGTTGAACTTTGGGAAGAATGTGGTTTTTACGTCGAAGATATCATGAATTCGGTGAAAGAAATGGCGGATGATAAGGTGTTGGTAGATGTGCAGTAAGAAGTCAAACTTCACTAATCACTAATCATACGTCGCTATTCAAATGTCTGTTCGTTGCCTTGAAATGTTTCTTAATTAGCGATTAGCCTGCCTGCCGGCAGGTAGGTGATATTTGATTAGTGAAGTGGATTTTGTCCATGCCTAAATAGCATTGACCCGAAGAATATGTTGATTTTAGCTTATATTCAAAGTAACAATCTCCTAATATTATCGTTTTCAAGTTATCACGTTTAATGCTAATTATAAGTACAGTGAAAACAACTATCGTTATTTCGATACTATTGATTTCTTTGACTTTGTCTGTCTTAGCCCAAGATAATTATGGGTATGACAAGATTGGACCGTACGATCAATATCGCTCTGGTTGGGCTATGGTCTTTAAAGATAATAAAGTTGGCTTTATAGATACAAGTGGACATGAAGTTGTCTCACCCATTTATGATAAAATTTCACCATATGATATGCTTCACCCCGGTTGGGCTCTGGTATTGCTTAACAATAAAGTAGGGTGTATTGATAAAAATGGTAAGGAGGTTGTCCTACCGATTTATGATAATATCGGACCATTTGACGAACAGAGACTTGGCTGGGCAATGGTTCTACTCAATCAAAAAGCCGGCTTCATTAACCGGCATGGAGAAGTAATTATTAAACCAAAGTATGACGGGGTTGGACAATTTATTGATGGAAAAGCACGAGTTATCCTGGACAACAAAGTTGGTATAATTGATGATAATGGAAAAGAGATAGTCCCACTACCTGATAAGTAAATAGAAAAACGAGGCTTAAAACATTGAAAACATGAAAATCAAACTAATTATCATTATTGTTTTTCCGTTACTGATCTTTCTTAGTGGTAAAGATGTTTCAAATTCTAAGATCATACGAAATACGAATCAGGAACTAACCGAATTAGTGAAAGACAGTTTATATGTGTCGAAATATGAGGTAACAAATGGCCAGTACAAGGTCTTTCTTTATCACCTTAAGCAGAACGGGGAGATTACTAAGTATTCCGAATGTTTATATGATTCAGTCGTTTGGACTAAGCAGTTTCCAGGTGCCTCAAATGAGCCAATGATGAAATACTATCACTCTCATCCGGCTTACTCCAATTACCCTGCAAGTAATCTGACCTATCAATCAGCTAAACATTATTGCGCTTGGTTAACGGATGAATACAATTCTTCACAAAGAAGAAAATTTGAGCAGGTTTTGTTTCGATTACCATCTGAAAAAGAGTGGTTATTAGCCGCAAAATCATCCCAATATTCAATCTACCCGGATAATGAGGAAAGGATAAGATACCACGCAAACCTCAAATATAGGACTGGGGTACTGGGTAATTTTGACTATGCTAGTGATGGTGGTTTATATGCAACCATGAAAGCTTGATACCCCCCAAACGAGAAAGGTATATTTGATGTCATAGGAAATGTTGCCGAAATGATACAAAAAGAAGGATTGGCTAAAGGTGGGAGCTGGAATGATCTTCCTGAAGATAGCGAGTTAAATGACTATCAGATTTATGATGGACCAAGTGTTACGATTGGTTTCAGATGGGTTATGGAAGTCATTGAAAAATGATCGCCTCATTGAAACTGCCCTTTGAAACAAGGTGCACTCAAAATTAACAACATGAAACAAAATTTAATATTATTTCTATTTGCAGTGTTCCTCTTTGGCGCATGTGATTCCAATATCTATCGTTTTGATAACAAGGTGAAAGGAAGAAATCCGTTGGATTTGATAGGAGACTATGTTCTAATTACGCATGATGGAGACACGGTTTTGCGGGACACTATTTCAATCAGTAGAATTTATAAGAGCAACTACTTAATTGAGCGGAATGGTCAAGACACCTTATATCTTGGAGAGATCAGAAAGAAAAAAGGAATGTATTTTCTTAATCAGTATGATCCCGGTGACCAGCATTGGGATATCAATGCCTTTAAAATAGCTAATGATAGTATTTACAATTTCTATTCTGCAATCTGGGGTTATCATGTCAGCTTAATTGACAGCGGTTATTTTAAGAAATATGAGAAAACTACGAAAGAAGATATTACCACTTACTTCATCCATAATGAAAAGAAGGAAACACTGAAGGCATTTGCTATTATAATAAATGATGCTAAAGGCATTCGTTTTGAACCATTATATCTAAATGGCGATACTTTACGCGAGAGCATTAATTTGAGTGATTTTGGTATGATATCAAGGCAACAGACTGAATTGAAGTTTAAACTATATCCTAATCCGTTCTCGGATGTTATCACTATTGAGCAACTGGGAGAAAATGAAATTAATTTAAGGATCATGGATCTATCGGGGCAAATTCTTAAGGAGGCTAATTTCTCAAGTTCATCGATCAAATTAAATCTATCTCAATTGCCAGCCGGCATTTATATTGCTGAAATTAGCTATGGCCGAAATGCCGCGAGTACTGCTGTAAAGATTGTTAAGAACTGATGAGAAATATGACTTCGAAGGTCAGTGGCAATGCCATAAAAACGAAAAGAGCCGGCAGATGCATGTGAAGCGCATCAGTTTTCTCCTGTTAGTGTTATTTTGAGTGAAATGAAAAGATTAATAATAGTTTTATTAGCCGCTTTATTTTACTTCACAACCTATGCCCAGCAAACATTTATTAAAACCATTAATGATCTTAGTCCGGGATTGAAACTCCGGGTTTTACCTACTTCCGATCAAGGTTGGGTATTGTTTTCATCTGACGATTTAAAACTTTACAAGTTTAATAGCTGTGGTGACCTTCAATGGGCCAAAAAATATATGTTGCCCAATCTTTTATCCTGTTCCGGTGAAGGTAATGAGATTATTATAACACAAACTGGAGGTTTTATTTTTTTGGTCAGAGTTCAATTGAATTTAAATATACGTGCTTCCGTGCTCACGAAGTTAGATGCTTCAGGTAATATTATCTGGACCAAATTGTATGGAGATCCTCAATGGAGCCACTGCCCTTACTCCATCGCGCAGGACAATGCCGGTAACTTTATTTTGTATGCCAATGCATCTCCATTAGGCGGTGGCACCGTTTATAATATGATTAGTAAAATTAACAGTAATGGAAATGTAATTTGGACACGGTTTTATAATCATGGCGGGTTCTGGGGCGGGGCAATCCTTACTTCTGATGACGGAGTATTGGTCAGAGCGGGAAATCTATTCATGAAAACAGACAGTTCAGGAAAAGTGGAATGGGCCAGTCGATTTTCTTCTGCCGGCACTTATAATTATTTGAAACCCATTGAGGTGAGCGATGGGTATATTTTTAACAAATACAATAATGGAACCAAGGAAATAAGTTTTTATAAAATGGATAAGTCAGGCAATCTCCTTTGGAGCGGGCGCAAAACTTTGAATTATTTTGGAAACCCGCCTGTTCTTCGCAAAAAAAACAATGGGAATTTTACCGCTGTATTCAACAAAACGATTGCAGGTAAAAATTATACTGCTGTGATGGAATTTGACAAAGATTTAAATGTTATCCACCAAGGCGTTCTCAATTATGATCAACCTGGTGTTGAACTACTTGGATTTGACGTCAATTTTTTAAATGACAACTCTCCGATTGTAGTGGGAACCGCAACTGTAAATTCAGTCCCTAATTTATTTTTCGCTAAAATGAATAGTCAATATAAAACGAGCTGTGACACCACACTGGAAGTAAAGATCAAGATTGAAAATGTCACGCAATCTTTTGAAAACACAAATGTAACTTCCTATAATTTAAATGCAGTTAAGAAAAATTATGTAGTTAGTTCTTTTATAACTTCCACTACAACCTTATGCAGCGTTACTATTCCTCTGAATTTGAATATCGGAAGAGATACACTGCTATGTCCCGGTGCAACATTAACTTTGAAAAACAGCACGAGTAATTTGTTTGATAATTACTTGTGGTCAAACGGGGATACAACAGCATCAATTACGATAGCCCAATCAGGTACATACTGGCTGCGGGCCATCAATGATTGCATGGCAGATACGGTAAGAGATACTATCATAGTTGCTGTAATAGACTTTCCTGAGCCATCATTGGTCTCAGATACCTCGATTTGCAGCAATGATCCTGTCGTACTTGATGCTACAATTGGAGGAGGAACGTACCGCTGGCATGATGGATCAACCAATCCGAAATTTTATGCTTCCTTGCCCGGTGAATACTATATAGATATCACATATCAAAACTGTACAAAAAGATTTAAAACCGATATTTCTGACTGCGAAATATTGATAGTCCCAAACGTTTTTACCCCAAACAACGATGGTAAAAACGATTTGTTCATGATTGAATATTACGGGCAAAAACTTTACCGCTTATTGATTTACAACCGGTGGGGACAGTTAGTTTTTGAAAGTAATGACAGAAATTATCATTGGGATGGTAGAATAAATGAGAACAAAGATGCGTCGACCGGTACGTATTTTTTCTCACTTAAAATAGGACTGAGTACCTCTACCGGATATTTAATGCTTTTAAGATAAGGAACTGCCACCAACGTTGTATGAGAGACCAAGCGCAATTATATGTAGATGCTTGATTGTTATCTTAAGGCAAAAATTACAGGGGCAAAGACCCTCTTTCTCCGTTGCTTCCCCGCTTTTAGACGGATAGAACTCGTTTCCTAGCTGGTAGATACGCATTTCTGATTGACTTTGAACTTTGAACACTTTGAGGATCAGATAGCCCATAATAAAGTATCTGATGTGAAACCTTATACCGAAATTCATCAAATTTTTGAATATTTTAACTGCAACTATGGCCGAGATAGATATAAATTTTGACTTATATTTACAATATGTAAACTCTCCATTTATGCCATCTGATCAAGAATGAATGAAAAAACGTTCATTTCTCCTCATGAAAGGATACTTTTTTTATCACTTCTAAATCATTAAATCTATGAAAACTAAGCAAGCTCTAATAGCAATTTTCCTGCTTCTGATTGGTGTAAGCAATTCCTTTTCGCAAATATCCAATAGTGGATTCGAGTTATGGAATAACATGGGAACTTATGATGACCCGCAGAATTGGTGGACACTAAATTCTATGTCTGCCGGAGCATATTATCCTATAACGAAATCTACGGATCATTATCCTAGTTCTGTAGGAACCTATTCCGTTAGAATAGAAAATAATCCTGCTCTTTTGCCAAATTTGGAAGCTTTTGGTGTGATTGCGACTGATCCACCCTTTGGACCTGCCTTTGCGGTATCCGGACACCCGACAAGTTTTACCGGTTATTATAAATTTCTTCCGCAAAATGGAGATACTATGTATGTTAATTTATTACTCTACCAAAGCGGGACAGTGGTTGCTTTTGCAAAATTTACCGATACAGCTACGGCGTCCAATTGGACGTCCTTTAACATTTCAATTTCTGCTTATGCTACGGCTGACAGCGGACTAATAACCTTAGCTGCCTTTAATGCTGAAACACCGGTTAATATACCTCATGGAAATTCAGTTTTATATATCGATAATTTAAGCTTTGACAGTCTGATCTCTTCAGTAATTCAAATTGGTCAGGATGTAAGCATGGTTACGATCTACCCAAATCCTGTAAAAAATGAACTGAACATTTCGCTGAAGAATAACCACGGAGCTAATGTTATTGTTTATGACCTCATGGGTAAAATGGTTAAAGAATTGACTTTTAATCAAGAGACTATAACTATTGATCTTACTGATCTTCAATCCGGACTTTATCTATACAGAATAAATGACGAAAAAGGAAAACTGATCGATAGCGGAAAATTAATAGCGGAGTAGGACACCTCTTCTATTGTTGTTCTCCAGTTACTGGTGTACATATTGTAGTTTGAAAATGAAGCTGAATTACATCATTACAATCATTTTACTGATAATTACTTCCAACGCTTTTGGGCAAAATTTTGGGGTAGTTGGGACAGAATGGTATTATAGTGAACACGGATTGGGCGGAGCACCTTATAATTCAGAATACTTACATCTAGAAAGCATTACGGACACTGTAATTCAGGGGCAATCATCTCATAAAATTATTCAGACCTATTATAAATACAATGGTGACATTGTTACACTTAAGTCAATATATCTATTTGAACAATCTGACACGGTTTTTCTATATAGTTTTCAAAGATCTAAGTTCCTAATATTGTATATACTAAATGGTAATCCAGGGGATACATTAACTCTTGATGTGCCATACGACTTTATTTTCCCTGACTCAACATACCGACTAGTAATTGATACTGTTATAAACATAAATATAGATGGAATTCCACTGAAAAAATATGGAACAACCGCATTGGACTATTATCAATTTTACAATGTTGGTGGTTATTTCATGGACAGGATTGGTGGACAAGATTGGTTTTTTCCACGACAAGGGATTTTTCCGGAAGCTGGTGGACCAATAAGATGTTATTCAGATTTACAAATTGATACTAGTTTTCAAGCGGTTGCGTGCGACTTTAGGTTGATTTCTTCGGTAAATGAAGTGGGACAGGAAGTGAATACGGTTCTCGTTTATCCAAATCCTGTAAAAAATGAGCTGAACATTTCACTGAAGAATAATGGAGGCGCTTGCATTATAGTTTATAATCTCTTGGGTAAAAGCGTTAAAGAAGTGACTTTTAATCAAGAGATTATAACAATTGATCTCTCTGATCTTCTATCCGGACTTTATCTATACAGAATAAATGACTCCAGAGGGAGGTTGATAGATAATGGAAAACTTATTGCTCAGTAAGACGGACGATGCGTAAAAATTAAATGACCTTAATGAGATTAAAATTTATACTGTCAGTAATTTTAGTTCATCTAACCATAGTGGTTTCCGGACAAAACCATACCTGGATTGGTGCAGAAAGCGGTTTTAAATTCATTGGCTTCAACGTAACAGAAACGGGAACTCGAATTATGACACCGGCAATACCAGGACTACTGAAAGGGTTTACAGCCGCGCAAGAATTGAAGAAGAACTTCTTGATAGAGGGAGGTTTTTACCAAAACAATTTTTGGAATGGCTATGGATTTATGGGTTTTGGAAATCCAATGTGGAATGGTAACGAAACCTGGCAAATTCCACTTAGATTGAAATACCGGCAAGCTGTAGTAGAGGAAAAGATAGGGGTCGTACCACATCTGGGTGGTTCTTTGTTCCTGATCAGATATTATGGGAGTGGTTATGGTTATGGCACAATGTCTAGTGGAGCATTTGGCGACACTATAATCCAAAATTATCAAACACGTCCAGTCTCATATACTCGCTTTGTCCTACTCGAAACCGGATTAGCACTGGACTTTAACCTTGCTAAGTCATTAAAGTTGCAAATAATGAGTATCTACCAGATAGGGTTTATAAAACTTGTTGAAATTGATGTGAATTATACCGTAAATGGTGGCCCTGTTCAGACAGGAGTGGTGTACTCTTACGGTAACAATTTGAGCGTACTGATAGGCTTAAAATATCGGATCAGTAGTTTATGGTTTCCGGATCCTCTGCGCGAACGCTCTTACTTTCAATTTAAGGACTAGCCTGTGCGCGTCATACAAGATCAACCTCACACACCGGTTCGAGAATTTATTGCAGATGATCAAGGTTGATCCTTTAATCAAGTAAATCGTGGTTCAGACAATTTAACAGCGAAACGGTACAGCTCAGGGAAAGTCTCAATAAGGAATTCAAACGTTTATGGGCGACTGTTCATCCCGATACACCG
>JACZTA010000003.1 GCA_022573915.1 Bacteroidota bacterium
TTGTTCTGAGACATTAGTAAAGACACTAAATATGATTTAAGAGGAGTATCTGCTGATAAGACAGATGTACATAATGCTGTTAAAGGGCTTGATAAGGGCTTGTTTCCCAATGCCTTTTGCAAGATATTGCCGGATATCGTAGCCGGAGATAGCAGTTATTGTAATATAATGCATGCCGATACTGCAGGAACAAAAACTTCTCTGGCTTACATATATTGGAAAGAAACGGGTGACAATAGTGTTTGGAAAGGTATCATTCAGGATGCTATAGTGATGAATATTGATGATCTTTTATGTGTAGGTGCAACAAATAATATTATTATCTCATCAACAATAGGCAGAAATAAAAACCTCATCCCCGGAGAGGTAATTGAACATTTGATAAAAGGTACTACTGACTGTATTGATGAATTGAGAGAACTCAGGGTTGATATTTATTTATCCGGTGGCGAAACTGCTGATGTGGGTGATATAGTCAGGACATTGGATGTCGGGTTTACTGTTTTTGTCAGGATGAAGAGAGAAGATGTAATAGTAAATAATATTCGTGATGGAGATGTCATCGTAGGTTTGACGTCATTCGGTCAGGCATCTTATGAGAAACAGTATAATGGTGGGATGGGAAGCAATGGATTAACATCAGCCAGGCATGATGTTTTTGCCAATTATCTGGCTGAAAATTATCCTGAGAGTTTTGACCCTTGCATCTCTGATGAGCTGATATATTCGGGAAACAAAAAATTAACTGATATTGATGAGGAGACGGGCATACCTGTTGGAAAACTCCTGTTATCTCCAACGAGAACGTATGCACCTGTTATAAAGGGAGTAATGGAGAAATATCTTTCAAAAATTCACGGGATGATCCATTGCACGGGGGGAGCACAGACCAAAGTATTGAATTTTGTAGAAGATTTACATATCATAAAAGATAATATGTTTGATGTACCACCGCTGTTTCAATTAATTCAAAAGGAATCGGGTACATCATGGCAGGAGATGTACAAGGTGTTCAATATGGGACATAGGATGGAGATTTATGTTGCACCTGAAGATGCTCAACCGATAATAGATATTTCAATGGGATTTAATGTAGATGCCAAGATAATAGGCAGATGTGAGAAAGCCGATGTTAAAAAATTGACCATCAATACGGATAATGGTGAGTTCATTTATCATTAATACTAAATAATAAATCTGTGTTAGAAAAATTAGAAGGCATAAAACAGCGCTGGTTAGCTATTGGACAGCAAATTATTGACCCGGAAGTGATTGCGGATATGAAGCGTTATATCAGGTTGAGCAAAGAATACAAGGAATTGCAGGTGATTGTAGATGCCTATAAAATCTATAAGGATGTTATTGAAAATATTGCCTCTGCAAAAGAAATTCTTACAACAGAGAAGGATGTTGAATTCAGGGATATGGCTAAGATGGAATTGGATGAACTAACCGGGAAGAAAGCACGATTAGAGGAAAAAATCAAAAATTTACTGATTCCTCAAGACCCGGAGGATGCGAAAAATGCAGTGGTGGAGATAAGAGCAGGAACTGGTGGTGACGAGGCGAGTATTTTTGCGGGAGACCTTTACAGGATGTACTTAAAGTATTGTGACTCAAAAGGTTGGAAAACAGAATTGGTTGATGTTTCCGAAGGAACTGCCGGTGGTTTTAAAGAGGTCATTTTTAATGTAACCGGTGAAGATATATACGGACAAATGAAGTATGAATCAGGCGTGCATAGGGTGCAGAGAGTTCCTCAAACAGAGACACAGGGAAGGGTTCATACATCTGCGGCATCTGTTGTGGTGTTTCCGGAGGCAGATGAATTTGATGTTGAAATTAATCCGGCAGATATAAAAAAAGACACTTACTGTTCTTCCGGTCCTGGGGGGCAATCTGTTAATACTACCTATTCTGCCATTCGGTTAACTCATATCCCTACCGGAATAGTTGCCCAATGCCAGGATCAAAAATCACAGCTCAAGAATTATGACAAGGCGCTTTCTGTATTGAGGTCAAGGATATATGAACTGGAATACAGGAAGAGGATGGAAGAACTTGCCAGCAAAAGAAAGACGATGGTTTCAACAGGTGATCGTTCTGCTAAGATCAGAACGTATAATTTTCCCCAGGGAAGGTTGACAGATCATCGTATCGGTTTGACGCTGTACAATTTACCGGAGATTATGGCAGGCGATATTACAGAGATCATGGATGCTCTTGCAATAGCCGAAAATGCGGAAAGAATGAAAACATCCGGTAACTGATGACGTTGACAATTAGGTTGTTTGGGTGATCAACCCATGTTTCTATCCAAATCAAATCATATAAAAAAATCGTAATTTTAATGTTTATCACACACACACATGCAAGCTGATACCATATATAATCCAAAAAATAACATCCGTATAATTACTGCAGGCTCTTTGTTTGACGGACATGACGCTGCAATTAACATCATGCGCCGAATCATACAGGCTTCCGGTGCTGAGGTGATCCACCTGGGTCATAACAGATCTGTTAAGGAAGTAGTGGATGCAGCAATTCAAGAGGATGTGCAAGGGATTGCATTGACCTCCTACCAGGGAGGGCATATGGAATATTTCAAGTATATGTTTGATATGCTCAAGAAAAGGAAAATGGGCCACATCAAAATATTTGGAGGTGGCGGTGGAACAATTCTTCCTGAAGAGATCGCGGAACTGGAAGCCTATGGAATCTACAAGATCTTCTCTCCTGACGATGGAAGGAAAGTTGGCCTTCAGGGAATGATCAACGAATTAATGGAGGCTTGCGATTATTCCTTGAAATCTCAGTTTAATGGAGAACTGAAGAAAATTTCTGATCGGAATCCCAACATCATTGCAAAAGCAATAACCCTGGTTGAATCCTATCCAAGGGATTCTAAAAAGCTTATTTCCGAACTGAAAAAAGCTTCTCTAACACAGTCAAATCCGGTTCCGGTATTGGGTGTAACCGGTACGGGTGGTGCGGGTAAATCATCTGTGGTTGACGAACTGGTAAGAAGATATTTGAATGAATTCAAGAATAACACCGTGGCCATTATTTGTGTAGATCCATCCAAAAGAAAAACAGGAGGGGCGCTGCTGGGCGACAGGATCAGGATGAATGCTATCAATACCGATAGGGTTTATATGCGTTCATTAGCTACACGGCAGACCAATTTTGCATTGTCTAAAGCCATAGACGAAGCAACCAATATATGCAAGGCAGCCGGATTCGATTGGATCATTGTTGAAAGTTCCGGTATTGGACAAGCTGATACGGAGATAACCAATTATTGTGACGTTTCTCTTTACGTGATGACTCCGGAATATGGAGCCGCCACGCAACTGGAAAAGATCAATATGCTTGATTATGCAGATGTGATCGCGATCAACAAGTTTGACAAACCCGGGGCAGAGGATGCGTTAAAGGATGTGCGTAAACAATATAAAAGGAATCATAACCTGTTTAAGGCAAAGGATCAGGATTTACCGGTTTATCAGACCATAGCTTCTCAGTTCAACGATGGAGGAGTGAATAATTTATACAAGAACTTACTGGATATCATTGCCACCAAAACCGGCCGGGATTTTAGGTCGAACCAAAAGTTCAAGAATAATACAACTAATAAAGCGTACATCATTCCGCCATCCCGCGTAAGGTATCTGGCTGAAATTGCCGAGACGATCTACGATTATGATAAGTGGGTGGATGAACAATCTGAGATTGCACAGCAGCTCTACCAGCTTAAGGGTGCTATAGCATTAACAAAGCAGGCAAAAGATAAGAAGCCCCTGCAAGCATTGTATAAATCGCATGAAAATAAATTGGATCCCGAGTGCAAAAAAGTCCTGGATGGTTGGCCGAACAAACTGAAGAAGTTTGAAAAGGAAAACCTAGAGTTTCAGGTGCGTGGCAAAACGATTAAAATACCACTTACGGTAGAAACTTTGTCTCATACCAGGATAAGGAAGATCGTCCTGCCAAAGTATAAAGCTTGGGGAGATATCCTCAGATGGGTGCTTACCGAAAATATTCCGGGGGAATATCCCTTTGCAGCCGGAGTTTACCCGTTGAAGCGTGAAAGTGAAGATCCTACGAGGATGTTTGCCGGTGAAGGTTCTCCTGAAAGGACTAATAAGCGTTTTCATTATGTTTCCATTGATCAACCTGCTAAAAGATTGTCGACAGCCTTTGATTCGGTGACTCTGTATGGAGAAGATCCTGATAAGCGACCTGATATTTATGGTAAGATCGGTAATGCAGGAGTTAGTATTGCCACCCTGGATGATGCGAAAAAACTCTATTCCGGGTTTGATTTGATCGATCCAAAGACATCGGTATCCATGACCATCAATGGGCCGGCTCCTATCATCCTCGCATTTTTTATGAATGCTGCAATCGATCAGCAATGTGAGAAATATATTCATGATAAAAAATTGACCAGATCGGTGCAGGCTAAGATCAAGAAAATATTCAAGCAAAAAGGCGTCAGTCAGCCCACTTATAAAGGAAACCTTCCGGTTGGAAATAATGGCCGTGGTACAATGCTTTTGGGTATTACAGGCGACCAGGTGTTACCGAAATCTGTTTATGAAAAAATCAAAAGAGATACACTTTCGAAAGTACGGGGAACCGTTCAGGCGGACATCCTTAAAGAGGATCAGGCTCAAAACACGTGCATCTTTTCAACCGAATTTGCCTTGAAGATGATGGGTGACGTCCAGGAGTATTTTATTGAGAAGAATATCCGAAACTTTTATTCCGTTTCAATATCCGGTTATCATATAGCCGAAGCCGGTTCCAATCCAATAACACAGCTGGCCTTTACTTTGGCAAATGGCTTCACCTATGTTGAATATTATTTATCCCGCGGAATGAACATCAATGATTTTGCACCTAACCTTTCCTTCTTCTTTTCGAACGGAATGGATCCGGAATATGCTGTAATTGGGAGAGTGGCGAGGAAGATCTGGGCGAAAGCGATGCGAATTAAATACGGTGCGAATGAACGTTCACAGATGTTAAAATATCATATTCAAACCTCCGGCAGGTCGCTCCATGCGCAGGAAATAAATTTCAATGATATCCGAACCACTCTGCAAGCTTTGTACGCCATTTATGATAATTGTAATTCCTTGCACACAAATGCATACGATGAAGCGATAACTACACCAACAGAAGAATCGGTAAGAAGGGCAATTGCGATCCAGTTAATTATAAATAAGGAACTGGGGCTGGCTAAAAATCAAAACCCCTTACAAGGTTCATTCATTATAGAGGAGCTGACTGACCTGGTAGAAGAAGCTGTCTTATCAGAATTTAACAGCATTTCGGAAAGGGGTGGTGTATTGGGAGCGATGGAATGGATGTACCAGAGAAGTAAGATACAGGAAGAATCGTTATATTATGAATCGCAAAAGGTAAGTGGTGATCTACCCCTCGTAGGTGTGAATACTTTTTTTGGTAAGGATGGTTCACCGATCATCAGGCCAAAGCAGATCATCCGCTCGACTGAAGAAGAAAAACGACACCAGATTTTCACACTGAATAATGTCCATAAGATCAACAAGGATACATCAAAGGATAGCCTGGAAGCACTTAAGAAAACAGCTTTGAATAACGAAAATATATTTGCTTCGCTTCTTGAAGTTTCAAAGAATTGTTCATTGGGTGAGATGGCCAATGCCCTTTATGCTGTGGGTGGGCAATACAGAAGGAATATGTAGTAAATAATGATATCGCTTGTTAATTGAATTCTCGCATTTTAATGAATATGAGAAGTTCTAATAAGAATTCAATTATATGCCTTGATTTTTTGTAAATGATAATTAAACATTATACATTTACAATACCTCATGAAATCATTTATTAATTCTGCTCAACCTATGCACTGCATACTGCATTGCATAAAAATCTAAATTACAACGTTATGAATAAAGGACAACTTATTGATCGGATTGCGAAAGACGCAAACATCACAAAAACTCAAGCCCAAAAAGCTATCGAATCATTTACCTCCCACACTATGTCAGCAGTTTCAAGTGGCGACAAGGTTACACTTGTTGGATTTGGTTCATGGTCTCCTGCAAAAAGAGCAGCTCGCACAGGTAGAAATCCTCAAACAGGTGAAGCGATTAAAATTCCCGCAAGAACGGTGGCTAAATTTAAGCCGGGTAAGGACTTTAGTTCAAAGATGTAAATGTTAGATACTATAAAAATAAAAAACCCCATCAATTGATAGGGTTTTTTTATGTCCAAAATGCCAGTAATATTAATTGTAATCCGGAAGAAACGAATGATGCTTTGCATAATGCAGCATCTGCTCTGTAAAATCTTTAGGATACTCGATCTTTACATCAATAATATTCTCTCCATCCATCACCGGAACCATTTGAGGATTGATAAACCCTGAATAAGGTGCAATTCCGAGTTTTTCATACCTCTCGAGCATCTCTTTATGGATCAGTTTGTCAACCTTAACTCCATAGGTTTCGACGAGATTTTTACCGGCCTCGTAATCGCCTTCCGACTTGATCCTTTGAATCTCGCCAAGAAGTTCGCCAAATAGCTCACGAAGTTTCATATAATCATTGATAATAAAATATGTCTTGTTATTTTTTACTTTCCTCTCAATAACATTATCTGCTTTTCCTTTTGCGTATGCCCACTGAGCGATCATCTGCCTGTTTCTCATATGTGACTCTTCAACATTATCACCCAATTCGATACGTTTCAATTGCCACATCATCCCGTTACTAATGTAGTTATCATACTCTGTCTTGGCTACATCCATGGTATTCATCAACCCGAGATCAATTAGCTTCTGATCCATTATGAAATAAAGTCCAAACAGATCTGCTCTTCCTTCTTCCAAAGTCGATGCGTAATTCTTCAATGTTTCTTTAGGTGTTCCAACCCCATCTTTTATTTGCCCGGATGCATGTCCAATCACCTCGTGAAGATCAACCAACAATGTATGGGCGAGCGAACCATATTCCTTGTATCTTTCTTTCTCTTCCTTACTGTAACCAAATTCGTCCATGTATCCGCCACCCGCTGAGACAGCTCCGTAGGCATGGATAATATTACTCAGTGAAACAGATTTGGAACCATGTGCTTTCCTGATCCACCCTGCATTGGGTAGATTAATACCGATGGGCGTGGATGGCGAGGCATCGCCTGATTCCATGATAACTATAACCACATTTGCCGATATACCTTTTACCTCGGTTTTTTTATACGCGTCAGGAATTGGAGCGTGGTCTTCAAACCATTGTGCGTTATCGCTGAAAGTGCTCATTCTTTTTGATGCTTCATGATCTTTAAGCATCAACACAGATTCGTATGCACCTCTATACCCCAGTGCATCACCATATACTTCAATAAATCCGTTGATAAGATCTATGTCCGAATCTAATTGTTTTACCCATGCTACATTATAATCATCAAAATCTTTCAGATCTCCGGATTTGTAATATTTGATAAGTTTCAAAAAGACATCCTTTTGTTGATCATCTTCCGCAACCTCAGCAGCCAGGGCCAACCAAATGATTATTTGCTTGATCGCATCTGAATACATACCGTCCACCTTCCAAACCTTTTCGCGTACCACATTATTTTCCTTAATCAGCTTAGAGTTTAACCCGTATGAGATAGGGGTTGGAGTATCGTCTTCACTATGAGATTTATAAAAGGTTTCTACCTCTTTCAGAGTTACATTTTCGTAATAATTATTGGCCGAGCTTGCTATGATATCCACGTCGGGATCCAGATTTACTCTCTTCATGTCGACTTTTTCGCTAAATATATATGGTATCAACGTTCCGGTTAAATTGCTCAAAGTTTGACCCTCCTTTAACGGAAACGTACCATTAGACGATCCCTGTATGAGTGAAACAAAGTATTCGGGTTCAAAATCCGGCAATATCTTTTTAGTAGAGTAATGGTGATGTATTCCATTTGAGAACCAGACTCGCTTAGTATACACCATAAACTGTTCAAATTCAGGAGAATTTCTCTCTCCTTCATAGTGTTTAACTATTTCTTCGAGTGTTCTTCTAATAGTTAGATTATGCTTATAATTTTGATCGTAAATGATATCGCGGCCTGCCAGGGAAGCTTGATACAAATAATACAATAACTGCTTTTGTTTCAAGGGTAATTCTTCAAATCCCGGCACTTGGTATTGTAAAATTCGAAGGTCTGCAAACTGCTCAACTTCAAATCGAAATTCTACATCGCCTTTCTTTTCAGTATCGACAGATTCTTTTTCTCCGCCCGTGAATGCCATCAGAATAATCAACATCAAGGCTATGCTAAATGCTTTTAAGTATTTCATTATATCAGAGGTTTTAATTGAAATTTTAGGGATTGCAAATTTAATCAATTAAATATTTTGAAAAGTATATTGATTCAGATTAATCCTTTTCCCACTTACGACGCGTAGTTCCTCCATGGCGGATCACATCCCAGTGATTTTCTCTTGCAAGCTTGAGCAATCTTTTCCTTAGTAGTTTCGGATAAAAAATTTTCCAGTAGGTTCTTTGATATGGGTATCTCTTCAGTATGTTTATTTGACTAAGTATGTCATATGCTGCTGAACCACAACGCATTCCGATAAATGCGTAGTCGTAAGGCGAATTACTCAGGTAGGATTTCGATATTCTGCTTAGTTGAGTTTTCTGTGCTTTTGAAACCGGTATTATAATAGTGGCTTTTTTCATTTGAGAAGATTCTCCTCCAAATATCTCCCAAAATGACTTTTCACGATGAATTACGAATTTGCCGTGGATGTGTTTGCTGCTGGATATTACATGAAATTTACCGGAGGGTATAAAATCAATAATAGTATTGGAATCTATTTCAATTCCAACGTGGCCACCGTGTATTCCTCCAAACCATTTTGGTTCTTCATTTTTAAATTCCTTTCTATGCTTGGATCCGTACAAAAAATGAACTTTAACATAGGTGCTGTCTTGAGGGTAAAGAGTCTTGACCAGACAAATCAAAACGAGTGTCAGAGTGAGGTTTTTCAAATTCATCATAAGAATGCTGGATGTGAGTCAGGAACTTCAAATATCATGCCTTGTGAATTTGGAAGCTCGCGCTTGCAACGGTTACTAGTTTATGATTGATTGACCTTAATAAAATGCCGAAATTAATAGGGTGGCAGGGGGGCGGGTCCTCTTTATGGTATCGCCAAAATCCACAATCAAATCACTTGTCCGCCTTTGGCGGAAAACTCAAATATCATACCTCATATTTCTTCTATCGAGGAGTTTGTTTTCAATCAACGAACGGCCCATTAAGAATCATCTCCTGACCATGAGGCCTACCGGATATGAATAAGAATCGACACATTGGATTACTGGTGATGGTAAATTTTTCTTGATCGCTAAAAAATAGTGCTTCACCCTTTTCCACGCTATGATACGGTACACTTATTGCACCATCAAAAACATATATAAATCCTTTATGGTCCTTTGGCAAAGTTATCTCATATGGTGCGCCGTTTTCACTCGTAACGTCTTTATAAATGACTTCGGTTTGCAAGATCAATGAAGAACCTTCGCCCGCAATAACTATTTCCCTGATGCCATCGCCGCCATTAACCGGAAAATCACCCTTGTCAACCTGCTGATAAGAAGGATTCATTCCTTTTTTTGATTTTTCCAGGTTTATCCAAAGTTGAAAACCATGGTTCACCCCTTCTTCAGCAGGAAGTTCCGAATGTTCCAATCCTGATCCCGCAGTGAATCTTTGGACACCCCCGGCGTAAACAGAGCTATCATTTCCGAGGTTGTCTTTGTGATTGAATCCGCCCTCGAGCATATAAGTCAAACCTTCAAAACCCCGGTGAGGATGGGTTGGGAAACCTGCCGGTGGCGTGACAAAGAATTCATCCAACAAGACAAATGGATCATATGTGTTCATTAACTGGGTTGGAAAAAGTCGTTTTACATTGGCTCCTGCCCCTTCCATCATTGCATGGGCTTTCACCTTGAGCATATTCTTTTCGCTTGTTTGATTGCCCATAGCTTCTTACAAAGTCTGTTGCCAGG
Source organism: Bacteroidota bacterium (assembly GCA_022573915.1). Lineage (GTDB taxonomy): Bacteria > Bacteroidota > Bacteroidia > Chitinophagales > JACZTA01 > JACZTA01. The sequence continues at coordinate 10,074 of JACZTA010000003.1, forward strand.
TTTTAAACCTGACACATAGTGAAAATAGTTCCGGCCGCTGGATTCAAACCTGACACCGAACGAAAAATAGTTATTTTTGGTCACTTAGACTTCGAACATTGACTATGAATACTATGATTAATTTAATTGTACAAAAGGCCTTTTTATTCTCGGTCATACTTCTCCTGGTTTCCACCCTTGCAAATGCCCAGATAAAGCAGTCAACCGCTGAAGAAATTCAGCAGTCTATTAACCAACGAGCTGAGTTAGCGAAGAATTCTTTTCTAAAGAACTATCCCGTGCGAAGTATCGGGCCCGTTGTGCAGGGCGCCCGGATTACGGATATTGCTGTGAGTGCTAAAAATCCTAAGGACTATTATGTCGCCTACGCATCGGGGGGACTTTTTCGTACAGATAATAATGGAATTACATTCAGGCCGATATTCGACAACCAGGGATCATTAACAATTGGTGATATTGCTTTATTCGAAGGAGATAAAACAATTATATGGATTGGAACAGGAGAGAATAATAGCAGCAGATCTAGCTATAGTGGCTCCGGGATTTATAAAAGTGAAGATGATGGCAAGACATGGAAACAGATGGGGCTTGTTCATACTTTTCATATTGGTAAAATAATCCTGCATCCCTCGAATCCTGACATTGTCTGGGTAGCATCTATCGGCGCATTATATAGTCCTAACGAAGAACGAGGCGTTTATAAAACCACTGACGGTGGGAAAACCTGGCTCAAGACACTATTCATCGATAAGTATACCGGCGTTATCGATCTTGTCATAAACTCCGAAAATCCTGATCAGCTTTTTGCAGCCAGTTGGCAGCGGCTTCGCAAAACCTGGCATTTTGATGGCGATGGTACCGGATCATCAATATATGTTTCCAATGATGGCGGACTTAATTGGACCAAAACTGTGAACGGTTTTTTATCCGGTGAGTTTACCGGAAGGATAGGATTGGCTATCTCGGATTCCGATCCCCGGATCTTGTACGCATTAGTTGATAATCAAACTGAGATAAAAAAGGAAAAGGATGAACCGGGTGGCGATACGCTCGCACTAAAAAAATTCCTTACCATGTCGGTTGAGACATTTCTTGCATTGAATGACTCTAGTTTAAATGAGTTTCTAAAATCAAATGACTATCCCGAAAAATACGATGCAGAGTTAGTGAAGAAGGAGATTAAAGATGGTAAATATTTGCCGAAAGCGTTAGCGGAATATTTCGGCGATGCGAACAAAGCATTGTTTGAAACCAGTATTACCGGTGCAGAAATATATAGATCCAATGATCAGGGAAAATCCTGGACCAAGGTTAATCAGGATAAATTAGATGGAGTATACAATACCTATGGTTATTATTTTGGGGAGATAAGGATCTCTCCTGACGATCCTGAAATGATCTACATAACGGGTGTGCCCTTACTGCGATCTGAGGATGGTGGAAAAACTTATAGCAAGATCGATACTCCGCGCGTGCACGGCGACCATCAGGCATTTTGGATAAATAAGAATGATCCCGATCATTTGATTATCGGATCAGACGGTGGCTTATATGTCAGCTATGACAGAGCCAGGAACTGGACTCATATAAATAATGTATCTGTAGGCCAATTTTACACTGTCCAGGTAGATATGGACCAACCGTATAATGTTTATGGCGGTACCCAGGATAATGGTGTATTGAAGGGGTCATCTTTGTCCCGTCCGGGAAAATCGGAACACTGGGAAAGAATTTTTAGTGGCGATGGTATGTACGTGGCGGTCGATCCGAATAATAGCGATCTGGTGTATACCGGGTATCAATTCGGTAATTATTTTAGAATTGAGTCGAGTAAGAATGATTACAAATTCCTCACACCTCAACATGATATTGGCGAGCCGGCTTATAGATTTAATTGGCGAACCCCGTTTGTTATGAGTCCGCATAACCCTGATATTCTTTATATGGGAGGAAATAAAATCTTCAGGACATTGAATCAGGGTGACGATTGGGAAGTGATAAGTCCTGATCTGACAACAAATCGAAAGTCGCAGGGAAATGTTCCTTATTCCACCATCACGGATATCTCTGAATCTCCGCTTAAGTTTGGTTTGATATGGGTAGGAACAGACGATGGTTTGGTACAACTTACCAGGGATGGCGGCGCTACATGGAAAAATGTCTCCAAAAAATTACCAAAGAAAAGATGGGTCAGCAAGGTTACAGCCTCGCCGCATGAGGAAGGAACGGTATTTGTGTCATTGAATGGATTCAGGTATGATGAATTCAAAACCTATGTGTATAGGAGCAGGAATTACGGTAAATCCTGGGAATCCATCAAAGGCGATTTGCCGGATGAAGTAGTAAACGTGATTATTCCGGATCCGGTAAATCCTCGGTTATTATACATAGGTACGGATCACGGTACATACATAAGCATGAACGACGGAAGCAATTGGCACAGGGTTAATCTAAAACTACCGAATGTGGCAAGTTATGATATGATAGTTCATCCGAGGGAAAATGAGTTGGTAATCGCGACACATGGCAGAAGCATGTACGTGATGGATGTAAAACTCTTGCAGCAAATGACTAAAGAAAAACTTCAGCAACAAATAACGGCATTTGCACCAAAAAACATAAAGTTTTCTTCTAAGTGGGGAGAGAGCCGGCGTCCTTATTTAGAAGCGAGAATACCTGAGATAACCTTGATGTATTTCATCGGAGAGTCCGGATTAAAGGCGGAAAATATGAAACTGGAGGTTGTACATCAGGATGAGAAAGTTCTCCTTACCATGACCGGCTCCAATCAAGCCGGATTCAATTTTTTGAAATGGGACCTGAATATCAGTACAGATGATGAAACTGCGAAATATCTCGGCAAGGGTAAATACAAGATCATTTATACCATGGGTGGCCACACCGCAGAAACAACTTTAACAATCAAATGAAAGCAACCGAAATTTTATTTAGATTTTTCCATATATTTAACTGGCGATGAAAGCAACAAGAAGATCTTTTATCAAACAACTAAGCGGTGGAGTCATAGGCGGGCTTGCCCTGATATCCGTTCCCTCAGCTTCAAGGGCGAGGTATATTATTTCTGAAAATCAAAACATTGGACTCAGAGATGAAGAATTCTGGAAGGTGGTAAGACAACAATTCCCACTTAATGATAAAAGGACCTATCTGAATAATGGTACTATGGGACCTTCTCCCTTTGTCGTTTTGGAAACCGTTAAAAATCACATGACGGATATAGATACCACCGGTCATTACGGAGGTTGGGAAGTTGCGCGTGGACGTCTGGCTAGTTTTGTGGGCGTAGAAGAGAAGGAGATCTCCTTAACTCATAATGTCACGGAGGGAATCAATATCGTAACATGGGGGCTGCCGTTAAAGCGAGGTGACGAGGTGATCATGACCACTCATGAGCATGCCGGCAATGCGCTGCCCTGGTTAAATCGCGCGAGGCTGGATGGGATCAGGATCAGAACTTTTGAGCCGGCTATGACAGCCGACGAGAATTTAAACCGGATCAACGATCTGATAAATAAAAAAACACGCGTTATTGCTGTACCTCATGTATCCTGTACCATTGGCCTGGTATTACCGGTCAAAGAAATTTCTAAACTAGGGCACGATAAGGGACTTTTTGTTTTTATTGATGGTGCACACGGTCCGGGAACCATGAATTTGAATATGAAAGAAATCGGTTGCGATTTTTATGCTTCCTGCTGTCATAAGTGGATGGTGGGGCCAAAGGGAACGGGATTTCTTTTTGTCGATCAAAGTATGCTCGACACCTTGCAAACCTATTGGATCGGCGGGCATTCAGATACAGGTTGGGACCTGACGGTCGATCCACCTGTATTTAATGGATACGTTGCGACCGCGCATAGATACGATTTTGCCACGCAAAACGCCTCAATTTATATCGGAGTGGCCGCCTCAATTGATTTTCTCAATAGCATAGGAATGAAAAATATCATCACGAGGGGAAGAGGACTTGCCAAGCATCTTCAGGATGCGTTGCTGGATATGGGAGATAAAATCGAAATGCTCACTCCGACTGAAGATCGTTCAAGAGGGTTTGTTAATGGGTTTAGAATAAAGAATATGCAACACTCGGATTTTGGTAAGCTAGCTACCAAGCGTAAATTCCGCATAAGGCTTGTGGGTGAGGCCAAGTTGAACTCAATAAGAATATCCACACATCTATATAACAATTTCGATGAGGTCGATCGATTCATTGAATTGGTAAAGGAAGTAGCATAATTAACCTCGTTTTCTCCCTCAATCAATCGAAAACCTTTAGTTTTGGTAATTGGGTTTATACCTTGAATTTTCTTAAATTTGCTTAACATTAATTCAAGAGCAATGAAAAATAAATCCGCTTTCACCACGACGTTCTGTGTATCATTAACTTTAGTTTTTACAATTCTTCTCTTTGCTGTAAGCACAGGATATTCTCAAATAAATGTAGGAAATGACAGAACACTGTGTTCTGGTTCAAGCTTGAAAATTGCAGCTTCGGTTTCCTCCAATATTTATAAGATCGAACAGCCAATCACTTTTGCTCCAATTGCCGGTACAGGTAACTCTGTGTTGCTAACTGATGATGAGGTGAGTTCAGGATTCAAAATTGGGTTCAAATTTGCATTCTTCGGAGCTGAATATGATACATTTTATATTTGTTCAAATGGCTTCATCACTTTTACAGCTAATTCAAATGTAGGAGTCGGTGCTCAAACAATACCCGACTTTGCGCTGCCTAATAACCTGATCGCTTTTGCCTGGGAAGATCTGGATCCCGGGTTAGGTGGCTCAATTGACTACCGGGTCATTGGCGATCAGCCTAACAGAAAACAAGTTATTAATTTCAAGAATATACCTCATTATTTAGGTGGCAATAACGTTACCGTTCAGGTTATCTTATACGAGGGCACCAATATAATCGAGATTCACACTACGGCAATGCCATCAGGCGGAGCCAAACACACCATGGGAATTGAAAACGCTCTTGGTGATTCGGCGTTTTATATACCTGGAAGAAACAATGCAATTTGGTCTGCCGCCAACGAAGCAGTCAGGTTCTTTCCGCAGGTTACGGTGGTTTGGTCTACATCAACAGACCCAAATATTTTTGCTACTACTCAGATAATTACTGTTTCACCCGTCATCACAACAACTTATATCGGAACTGCAGTATTTCCTGATAACTCAACAGCGTCTGATTCCATAACGATAACGGTCTATCCTAGTCCAACTGCGGGTTTCATATACACCATTAATGGTAATACGGTTTGGCTTACTGATCAATCCGTTGACGCAGTCCTGTGGTTTTATGATTTTGGTGATGGACATATAACGAATAAGCAAACCGCTTATAATTATTATTTCATCGGCGGAATATATCCGGTTATGCAGGTCGTGACCAATACACTGCTGTGTACCGATACACTTATTGAAATGGTGGATATGACCCATCTGGGTGTAGACGATGACGTACGAAATATATTTGGGTTAAATACTTATCCTAATCCTTTTATAGATCAGTTGCAAATAGAATACAGTCTGAAGAAGGCAGCTCAGGTAGAACTGGAAGTTTTCAATATTACTGGTGAGTTGGTTGAAACTCTGTTCTCCGGGCGCGAATTAGCTGGAGTTCAACATCACATTATTAAAAGTCCAACTGCTAAATATGGTTCCGGATTATACCTCTTAAGAGTTACAGTGGATGGGACTCAGTTTACGAAACTCTTATATAAACTTGATTAAATCTTAATAAAAGCATTCAACATGAAATATGAATTAGTAAAAAATTCCGGCAGAGTGGTTTCCCTCCTGCTGATCGTTCTGGTTTTACAATTTAATTTCAATTCTTCAAAAGCACAGGTAGTTATTAAAGGTGGGCAAACTGTTTGCGTGGGAACCGGCGGTTATTTATTTGCTGATGTTTGTGCAAGTAAATATAACGTATCTGATACAGGTGCATTTGCTCCATTGCCTGATACGGGTCAAATTCTCCCAATGTTCAATAACACTTTGAGTGCTGCGATTCCTATTGGCTTCAATTTCAATTTTTTCTGTGATGAATACAATGAGTTATTTGTCTCAGCAAATGGATTTCTAACTTTTGACATAGGCTCCGGGTCAGGTTGCTGTTATGGCGCTCTGCTGCCCAATACTTTTATACCAAATAATTTGATCGCCTTTGCCTGGGGATATCTTGGACCAAGTGCAGGAGGAACATTTGACTATGTAACCATTGGGAATGCGCCGGAAAGAAAATTCATCCTAAATCTCAAGGATGTTCCTCATTGGCCCGGGTTTGCAAATCTGGTTACCTTGCAGGTGATATTGTACGAGAAAGGACACACGATTGAAATACATACCACGACGATGCCTACTACAGGAAGTGCTCATACCATGGGGATTGAGAATGCAGATGGAACAATTGCTTTTTTCCCTCCGGGTAGAAATGCATCTGGGGCCTGGTCGGCAACGAATGAATTGATAAGCTTTAAACCCCTGGATTATTCAATTGCCTGGAGTACAACTCTTGATGCAACTATAATTGGTATCAACGATTCCTTGAAGATCAATCCGTTGTTTACCACAAGCTATATTGCTAGTGTGACCTATTCAGATAATTCTAAGGCTAAAGATACGCTCACAATCACGGTGTTCCCTTCACCAACTGCAGACTTTTCGTATACAATCAACGGGAATATGCTTTGGTGCCATGATCAATCCTCGAAGGCTGTGGTTTGGGAATGGGATTTTGATAATGGAAATACTGCGAAGACTGCTAGTGCATTTAACTATTATTCAAAAGCAGGAAAATATGATGTTAGCCAGGTAGTGACTAATTCCCTATTGTGTACGGATACGGCTATCAAGACCGTCAATATCACACTCACAGGGATTGAGGATGGTGATCCAAATATTCAAGGATTCACAACCTTTCCAAATCCGTTTGCAGGTGAAACCCAAATAACATATAGTCTTTTAAAAAAAGCAGAGGTGAAACTTGAGGTGTTTAATATTCTTGGTGAACAGGTCCGGGTTTTATTTGAGGGTGACCAATCTGCCGGCAATTATAATTTCACCTTTAATGGTTATTCTAATTCCTCAAAGGGAAGCAGGGTAGGTGTCTATATAATCAAACTAACTGTAAATGGCTCTATTTACAGCGCCAGAGTTGTAGAATTCGATTAACCTTCTTTCCGGGAGTACGGACGAAAATATAAAATGTGATATGCGTTTATCAATTATCAAGGCTTTAATTCCTGTCTTGATATTGATACTGCCGCTTTATCTTTTTTCACAAAGTTCTGCAGATTATACTGTTCAATTAAGTGCAGTTGTCAAAACAGATTCACCCAGGATCACTCTAAGTTGGCCGCAGGATTTGAATTCCATTGGTTATCAGATCTTCCGCAAAGACAAACAGGCTTCCAGTTGGGGGTTTGCCATAGTTACATTACCTGACTCAGCCATCAGCTATGCAGACACCAGCGTAAATATTACCGAGGGTTATGAATATAGAGTGATTAAATACACCAATTCGTATACGGGATATGGTTATATCTACGCAGGAATGGAACTGCCGCCTGTTGAATTTCGTGGCAGATTAATTTTGATAGTGGACAGTACTCATGCTGTACCACTGGCCTCCGAGCTAGTAAGATTGGAGTCAGACCTGATTGGTGACGGTTGGGAGGTGAGCAGATTTAATGTGTCGCCCACCGACTCTGTAACCGTGGTTAAGCAGATCATATTGAATGAGCATGACATGGATTCCGCAGTCAACGCAGTATTTTTGTTTGGCCATGTTCCGGTTCCTTATTCCGGTAATATCAATCCTGATGCACATGCCGATCATATTGGCGCTTGGCCCGCTGACGTGTACTATGGCGATTTAGACGGAAGTTGGACGGACGCATTAGTCAACAATACCAGTGCTGCCAGTACGAAAAACCACAATATTCCTGGAGATCAGAAATTTGATCAGAGTATTATTGCCTCGGACATCGAATTGATGGTCGGTCGGGTAGACATGTATGACATGCCCGCCTTCTCTGAAACAGAAGAGCAATTATTAAGGCAGTATTTGGATAAACATCATGCATTCAGACATAAAATGTTTGACCCCGTCAGACGAGCGATCATTGATGATAACTTTGGAGGATTTAGCGGGGAGGCGTTTGGGAGCAACGGCTGGAGAAATTTTGCTCCGATGTTTGGCGCAGATAGTGTTAGCAGCATGGATTATTTCACGACTCTTAAAAATAATAGCTATTTATGGTCCTACGGTTGTGGTGGAGGAACTGATACGAGTGCAGGAGGGATCGGGAAAACTGCTGATTTTGCATCGGATACCGTTCAGACCGTATTTACAGTTTTATTTGGCAGCTATTTCGGTGATTGGGATACTCAAAACAATTTTCTGAGAGCCCCGCTGGCATCCAAAACAAGGGCACTGAGTAACTTTTGGGCGGGTAGGCCTCATTGGCATGTTCATCATATGGCTCTGGGTGGTACATTGGGTTATGCTGCGCGGTTGACTCAGAACAACTCTTCCCTGTATACTGCCAATTATTTCGCACGGTTTATTCACGTGGCGCTCATGGGTGATCCTTCACTAAGGATGCATATGGTGGGACCTCCGGGCTCTCTCACGGCAGATAGCGTCGATGCGAATATCCATGTTTTGCTTAACTGGACCGCATCCAATGATTCTGTGAAGGGATACTATGTTTATAGATCGGGAAATAGCATGGGGCCGTTTACTCGAATAAGCAATAATATTATAACAGACTCAAACTTCATCGATTCATTTCCAATTAATGGCAATAACACGTACATGGTAAGAGCAATCAAATTGGAGAAAAGTGCCAGCGGAACTTATTTTAATCTAAGTCAAGGTATGAGAGTGAGCATTTCACTTTCCTGGAGTTCAATTGATGATGCAATTACAAAACCTCCTCATTTTAAGGTATATCCAAATCCGACGACAGGTTTACTTTATTATGAGATCCTCTTGAACGAAAACGACCCGATTGTTAAGCTGGAACTATATGATGTAACAGGCAAGTTATTTTTGATAAAAGAGTTTAATAGTTCTACTAATAAGAATATTGGCCATATAAACCTTGAAGGATACCCACGAGGCGTTTATTTCTTGAATTTAAGCACAAAAACTACGATTTTAAGTAAAGAATTTATACTTCAATGACGCAGACACTTAAAAATTTGATAATACGGCCTCAGTCCTTGTTATTTAGCGATAATCTTCATACTTTTGACACACGAAAATTCAATTTTTAACTACAATAAACAGCGCATTATGAAAAAGTTATCATTGACCCTATTGGTGATATTGTTTGCTGTCGGCGGATATGCCCAGGTAACCGTTTATAGCTCTTCAACCGGTACAGATTGGCCTTATAATTTGGCGGAAGGAACAACAACATCAGTCATGGCTAATCCAGCCAATGACGTGCTTTCAAGTTGGCAAACATTGCCATTCACATGGACATTTTACGGTAATCAGGTAACCGGTTATTTTGTAAGTGATAATGGTTATATCACTTTTGATAGCACAGCAACAACAAGTCTGAGTGTAAATGATACACTACCATCAGTGAATGCTCCGGACAATGCGATTCTTGCGTTTTGGGATGACATGGAACTAATTGATACGACCGCAGGGACATCGGATGTAATTAAGTCCTGGACTTACGGCGATAACGGTAACCGGGTACACGTGATCCAATGGCATTCAATAACCAAGCTAGGTGGTACAAATTCTGACTGGATATATATTGCTATTCTGCTTTATGAGTGCGGTGGTTTTGATATCGTTCATGCCTGGACAGAAGCTTCAGGATTAACAGCAACTGTCGGGACACAATTAGACTCAACTACGGGAACATTTCTTCCTGGTTCACCCACATTGGATTTCCCTTCTACAACTCAGTTTAATACAGATGATGTAGTATATCATTTCTATGATAATACTTTCCCAACTTATGATGCTTCTTTGCTATTTCTTGATATATGGGATTATACTGATGTATCAACCGCTGCTGATGTAAGCGGAATTATTATGAACAGAGGCTCTGCTACCATCACATCGTTCAAATTGTGGTATCAGGTGGATACAAATACTGCTGTTTCAGCTACTGTGAGCGCGAATGTAAGTTCAGGTGCCATTTATAGTTTCAATAAAACCAATCTGATTGCAATCGCGACTCCGGGTACTTATAATGTAAAAGTTTGGGTATCGGACATAAATGGCCAAACAGATGAAGTTTCTTGTAATGATGATAAAACAGAATCGCTATTGGTGTATGGAGATCTTTCTCATGACCGTATGATTTTGATTGAAGAGGCTACTCAGTGGAATTGCAATCCATGTGCGTCTCAAAACCCTGCTTTTAATGCACTTCTAAGTGCAAATCCTGCAAACACTGCCAGTATTAAATATCATGGTTGGTGGCCTGGGGCTGATGATGACGCAATGCATTTGTTTAATACAACTGATAACGATGCCAGGATCAATTATTACAGCATCAATGGCGTTCCAACTGCGGTCATGGATGGCAAGTACATATTAGGTGCAAGTTATGATGGTGCTCCTGCAAATCTGACTCAGCAAATGCTCGACGATCAAAATAGATTTCCTTCATTATTTGACATTACGATCAATGAAACTACTCAGGGTACAAACAGTGTTACGATTGAAGCTACTATAACGCCAAAGGCGGATTTGGCTTCAGGTAATTTAGTAGCTCATATTGTTATTATTGAAGAGCTCATTTCTTATTCAACGGCACCGGGTACGAACTTTGAAACTGATTTTCCTCATCCAATGAGATATATGTTACCGGACAATGCAGGAACACCGTTAACAAGTATTGTTAATGGTGTTGATATCGTGATCTCAGAAACTTATACCGTTGATCCTGCATTTGATGTTTCAGAATTGAGGGCTGTTGTTTTTATTCAGGATAATTCAACCCTTGATGTGCTGCAAGCTGCTAAAACAACTTCTGCACCTTATTTTTCAGGTATTGAAGATCTTGCCAATGCTAACTCTGATCAAATTATTATCTATCCAACAAACGTTAGAAATAACCTCAAGGTCGACATGGTGTTGACTGCTAATGCCGCTGTTTCTGTTGGTATTTATAATGTTATTGGAGAACAAGTTGATCTGATTGCATCTGGTGATATGAAGAAAGGACTTTATTCATATAATGTTGATGTTTCTAACCTGACTAACGGAATTTATTTTGTCAGGTTCGAAAATGGTCAATCTAATGTGGTTAAGAAATTCGTGAAAGCGAATTAATTCTTGATATAGAAATAAAACCCCCTGGAGAGATTCTTCAGGGGGTTTTTTATTTCCGGTTTCTTTCGGTTAGTATAACATCATTTTCATGCAGAAAACACTCCCTCCTGATTTCATAAATTCGGAGGTATCAGTTTCGAATATCTCATAGTCCAGGTCGTTAAGATACCCAATGGTGTTTGTTGCACCCTCCTGAATGATCGCGACTTTCTCACCTTTCATGCCTGTGAAGCAATGAGCATTTATGGAAAACAAATTCTTTGCTTCAGATTTGGGAATTGTAATGACACACTCAAAATGTTGTTCAAGAAAGCGATAACTCTCTTCAGAGAAAGCCTGAGGATACAATATTACATTCCTACTGTCCAGTGGTAAGAAACAAGTATCCAGATGATAGAAACTTTCATCAACGAGCTCCAGGCTTATGATGGGTGCCTGAATTTGATCTGCTAGTCTTTCATATACTTCAAAGTCTGTTCTAAAGCCATAACCACCAAAAATCAGATTCTTTCCTGGTAAAGGGATCGCATCACCCATACCCTCAAAATGACTCGGAGAATTTAAGGTGATGGTATCGTATTGAATACTTTTAAAAAAACTATCAAAGTACTGGATCTCCTGTTTGCGTGAATCGTGACGCATATTACTTAATACGATCATCTTCGTTCCATCCTCGCTGATCCATGGGAACGTTTGGTTAGCGCAAAAAACCATATCCTCACATCCTTCCTCGCCATTAATTATTAGTAATTCTTCTATAATATTCCTCTTCTCCAGATCGGAATAAATTGCTCTTAAATTATTCCATTGCGCTATTGCTAATTGTTGTTGTGTACTTCCAACATTCGTGCTCATGTATGAATTTTTTACATCCAGGATTTCAAAATAGTCAGGTGAGCACAAAAGTACTTTGTAAGGAGACTGTTTCGAAACAATATCTCCGAGTTGAAAATCCACATCCTGCGGTTTGTATGCTTTATTCCGGATCATTTGAAATACGAATTATGTAATTAGAGCTTGACTATCTTATCAAATATAGGCTAACAAAACAAAGGATTAAAAATTAATTACTTTCGCAGTTCTTATAAAAATGTCTATGGAGAAAAGGACTGCATTGATAATCGGCGCGAGCGGTTTGGTTGGAGGTCATTGTCTTGGTCTCTTGCTTGATAACAGTCATTATACGGCGGTCACGATCTTAGTGCGAAGGGAGTTGGAAATGAAAAATGAAAAGCTAAAGCAAGTGATAATCGATTTTGATCGTATCGATGATTATGCCGATAAAATATCTGCAGATGATATCTATTGCTGTTTGGGTACTACTTCTTCGAAAGCTGCGAACAGAGATGCCTATCATAAGGTCGATGTTATTTATCCAACAGAGATAGGAAGGATAGGAAAACAAAATGGAGTAAAACAATATCTGATAGTATCCGCAGTGGGTGCCAATGCAAAGTCATGGAATTACTACCTTCGATTTAAAGGCGAGGTTGAATCTGAATTGGCTAAATTAAATTTTGACGCATTACATCTGTTCAGGCCTTCCATTATTACCGGCGTACGGGGGGAACAGAGAATTGGTGAGAGAATAGGGCGCGCAATCTTTGATTTTTTTTCAGCATTAATGGTTGGGAGATTGAGAAAATATAGGAATATTCAAGGTTATGCTATTGCAAGATCGATGATCTATGCTGCACTGAACGGAAAGAAAGGTAAATATATATACCATCACCGGGATATGATGAGCATGAATAAATAACATTTTAAAATTATAATAATGGCAAAGAAGACCACACATACCACCTCAGAAATAAACTTCAAAGTTACGCTTGACGAAGAAAATATACCGGAAGAGATCATATGGAACGCAACTGATTCTGAGTTTAATGAGTTTAAAAAATGCGATTCCATGAACATCTCGATATGGGATACAAATGAACATAATACCCTGAGCATAGCGCTCTGGACTAAGAAGATGGTCGTAGAAGATATGCAGCTTCATTTTTTTCAGACCCTGATGACACTGGCAGAAAATTTTCAAAAATCCACCGGTAACAAGAAAATTTTGGAAGAAATGCAGAAGTTTTGTGATAAAATAGCAGACAATCTTGATCCACCGCCTGGGAAATAATTCTTAACTGATCAACATTATTTTACTTATGTAACCGACCACGGTTTTCTACCGTAAGCCTTATCACGTAAGGATTTACAAATATATTAATTTGGAGATATACATTAATTAATATATTTTTACATATAGCTATTATTAATTAAAATGACACCGATATGATTAAAATTGAACGGATATTTATTTAATTGCGTTAAACATGCATATAGTAAATAATTTAATGTGTTTAAATATTTGATTTAAACAGGAATGGAATGAAGAACCTAGACAAAAAAGAACTTAAACAAGCAGCTGGCGTTTTAAGAGCGATAACGCACCCTTTAAGAATGACGATAATGAAGTTCATAGCTGATAACCAACCGGTTAATGTTACCAAAATTTACAAGCAATTGAAGCTCGAGCAGTCTGTTACTTCCAGTCATTTGAGTATTTTAAGAGATGCCGGATTCCTAATCTCGAAACGAGATGGAAAGAAGATATTCTACTCCATTGACAGCAAAAAAATTGACTCCGTACTTAAATCCATAGGTAAAAACCTCGGGCTGAAGTAAATTTCTTAATTTTACATTCACAATTGAGCATGATATCATGTACGTTGAACAGATATATACTGGCTGTTTGTCAGAAGCAGCCTATTATGTGGAGTCGGATGGAGAGGTTGCAATAATTGATCCTCTGAGGGATACAGACCAGTACATTGAACTGGCAAAGACGAGGAAGGCCAAGATTAAATATGTATTTGAAACACATTTTCACGCAGATTTCGTCTCCGGTCATATTGATCTTGCGGCCAAAACTAATTCTACTATAATTTACGGTCCAAAGGCCGACCCTGAATATGATGTTCATATTGCAAAGGATGGAGAGCGTTTCAAATTGGGAAAGGTGGAATTCGAAGTGCTGCATACTCCCGGACATACACCTGAATCCTCTTGCTATTTGTTAAGGGATCAGGAAGGAAAAGAATATGCACTTTTTTCAGGTGATACGCTCTTCGTAGGTGATGTGGGAAGACCTGATCTGATCGATGAGAAAATAAGTAAAGAAGACATGGCGGGCATGTTGTATGATTCCCTGAACGACAGGATAAAACCTCTTCCCGTTGATGTTATCCTCTATCCTGCGCACGGCCCGGGTTCTGCTTGCGGTAAAAATATAAGCAGCGAAACATATAGCACAATAGGTGAACAATTGAAAACGAACTACGCGCTCCAGGATATGAAGAGAGAAAAGTTTATAAAAATCATAACAGATGAGCAAACCACTCCTCCACAATATTTTAGTTATGATATCGAGATCAACCGCAAAGGTTATAAGAGCTTGGATAGTATCATTAAAAAAAACTTCAAACCACTCACCGTGGAAGAATTTGAAGCTGAAATGGAGAATTCTTATATAATCGATACCAGAGAACATGATGTCTTTGAGCAGGCGTTTATCAAAGGATCTATTAATATAGGCTTGGATGGTAGATTTGCAGAATGGATGGGTACATTGTTCAAGCCTGAACAACTGGTAATTCTGGTCACAGAAGTAGGTAAGGAGAAAGAAACAATTGTGAGGATGGCTCGTGTGGGCTATGAGAATGTGAATGGATTTCTTGATGGAGGATTTGCGAGCTGGATCAAAGCGGATAAAGGGATAGACGTGGTGATAACTATAGAAGCTCAGGAACTGGATCTTGATTTAAAGCTCGATAAGGAGATCGCAGTTTTGGATGTGAGAAAAGAAGTTGAGTTTGAGGAAGGCCATATATTGGGCGCCTTAAACGTTCCTCTTCAAAATCTTGCCGAGACTATCGAAGAGGCAACTGATCAACCATTGCACAAGGAAGATAAGATTTATGTACACTGTCAGGGAGGTTATCGTTCTATGGTAGCAGCTTCGATTCTAAAGAAAAATGGTTTTATAAATGTTAAGAATATTAAGAATGGATACGACAGCATCAAAAAATCTAACCTGCCTATTTACTCGTCGACCCCGGTTGGTTCCTCCAATTGAACTCCAACTATCACCTTAAACAATTTTTGAATAACGCTTTTTTGTAACTTCACTTAATGGCTAAGAGTGTATCTGAATGATTGATAAGATCAAAAAATTTGAAGAGATTGCAAGGGAACTGGATGTCCCTTCTGAAAAAAGAACTGTCTACCGGGATCAAATGGTGGCCTTAACCGAATCCTTTCTTGATGAACTACCGAATATGAAAGCATTCGTTCCGGATTTAAAGAGTAGCAAACTGGTGGATTCACCCATTTCTGATGATTCGATGCCAATGGAAGATGTGCTGGCGTTATTGAAGGAAACGGTTATTGAACCCGGCCTCAACCCTGCCTCAGGTGGACACTTAGGGTATATACCGGGAGGGGGGATCTTCTCTGCCGCACTTGGTGACTACGCTGCGGCCATTACCAACCGCTATGCAGGTGTTTTCTTTACAGGGCCGGGTGCGGTGCGCATGGAAAACATGCTCTTGAATTGGATGGCGGAGATTATTGGTTATCCAAAGAATTCCGCCGGGAACTTAACATCAGGCGGATCTATAGCGAATTTGATCGGTATCGTGACAGCGAGGGATGCTCATGGATTGAAAGCGAGAGATTTTGAACGTTCGGTAATTTATATGACGAACCAGGTTCATCACAGCATTGAGAAATCTATCAGCATAGCCGGGTTAAAGGAGGCTGAAAACCGGTTCATCAATGTGGACAGTAAATTCAGGATGGATGTTGATCATCTTGAACGATCGATTGAAGAAGATAAGGCAAACGGTCTTAATCCCTTTGCCATCATTGCTTCTGCAGGAACTACGGATGTGGGTGCGGTGGATCCGTTGGAAGGAATTGGTGATCTGGCAAAACATTACGGAATTTGGTATCACGTGGATGCTGCCTATGGTGGTTTCTTCTGCATGGTGGATGAGGTAAAAGGTTTGCTCAAAGGTCAGAAGAAATCAGATTCAATTGTGATGGATCCACATAAAGGACTGTTTCTGCCTTATGGTTCAGGAGCCGTGCTTGTAAAGGATAGTCAAAAGTTATATAATTCGCATAATTATTTTGCCAATTATATGCAGGATACTCAGAAATCTACTGAGGAATACTCACCTGCTGATCTCTCACCCGAACTGACGAAGCATTTCAGGGGCTTGCGGCAGTGGCTGCCATTGAAATTACATGGGTTAACTCCTTTCAAGGCTGCATTATCTGAAAAAATATTATTGGCCAGGTATTTTTATGAAAAAATACAGACCTTGGATGGATTTGAAGTGGGTCACGAACCGGATCTTTCTGTGGTCTTATTCAGATATATTCCTAAACACGGAGATGCAAACGAATTTAATGAGAAACTGGTTGATGAAGTACAAAAGGACGGAACAGTTTTTCTGTCCTCAACTACACTCAATGGTATATTCTATATACGCGTTGCAGTGCTTTGCTTCAGAAGTCATCTGGATATAATAGATCTGGCTATTGAGAAATTACTTGAAAAAGTTAAAATCATAAGCAAAAATTAATAAGTCATATACTAAAACAATTACTATGAGTTATTTAAAATTACCCGGACCGGAGGACCTTTCCGGCAAAACAAAAGAATTGATAGAAGATTGTATAAACCGGTGGGGATATGCACCTAATATCGTACGAGCCTATTCACTTGCACCTGAAGTTATGGAGGCAGAGGATGTCTGGTCGAAAGGTGTGATGCATACCGGATTTTTGCCCAGAAAATTGAAAGAAGGTATCGCTACTGTAGTCAGCGCAGCAAACACTTGTAACTATTGTGCAAGTAGCCATGCGCACGCCTATACTTTGGCCGGCGGTGATGAGCAAGAAGGCCAGGCCTGCAGACTTTTGGATTTCAGCGAATTCGATGAAAAGGATAGTGCGGCATTCGAATTTGCCAGGAAAGCAACCCCGGATGCGAACGCGATCACCAAAGCAGATATTGAAAAACTGCAGGAACATTATACTGATGGTGAAATAGTAGAGATCGCTACGGTCATCCAACAATTCATGGGCTACAACTGGTTCGTAACGATGCTAGGACTGGAACTCGAAGAAGACAATCCAATTAAAAATTTAGAGTCAATCGGTTAGATTTAATATGACCGACAATACTTCCACCTTTGACCCGAATGCTGTTTCCAGTATAAACAGCAATCTCTTCGGTTTACCGTTTACACCTGAGGATGCACGATTAATAATTATACCGGTACCATGGGAGGTAACAGTTAGCTATAATGATGGCACAGCAAGAGGTCCTGAGGAGGTATTTAAGGCATCGCGGCAGGTAGACCTCTACGATGCCCTGTTCACCGATATGTGGAAGGAGGGAATTGCCATGACGAAGATATCTCACGAATGGCAACTGCAAAATGAGGCACTAAGAACTAAAGCTCAACAATACCTGGAACAATTGGATAAGGATGTCGAATTTGAGAATAAACTTAACCCGGATGAAATCAATAAAGCCTGTTTCGAATTGAATGAATGGGTTAAGAATGAAGCATTGAATTTTCTCGAACGAGGCAAAATGGTTGGCGTGTTAGGTGGCGACCACAGTGTCTCGCTTGGATTAATCCAGGCATTAGCCGCGAGGGGAGAAGAATTTGGGATCTTACAAATAGATGCTCATAAGGACCTGAGAAAAGCATTTGAGAACTTTGATTATTCACACGCCTCCATTATGTATAATGCCTTGAAGGAAACGGAGGTCGTAAAATTGGTTCAAGTGGGGGTGCGCGACTATTGCGACGAAGAGGTTGAATATGTGAAGGATTCCGCGGGCAGGGTAACCGTTTATACCGACCAAGCAGTTAAAGATGAGATTTATGCAGGCGGCCATTGGAATACTATCACTGAGAAAATAATTCAAGAACTGCCTCAGAATATCTACATCAGCTTTGATATTGATGGGCTGGATCCTTCATTATGCCCAAACACCGGAACGCCCGTTCCCGGAGGACTGAACTTTAATGAAGCAGCTTACCTTCTGCATTCAATTGTTCAATCAGGTAAAAAGATCATCGGGTTCGACCTTTGCGAAGTGGCTCCATCCAAGGATTCCGGCAATAACTGGGATGCGAATGTAGGAGCAAGGATTTTGTATAAGCTTTGTTGTGCCACGCTGGTTTCTCAGCTTGATTAGAGAGAAAGCATGGAAAAGCATGTAGCCCACCTTCACCAAGTTTCGGTGGACAAGCATGAAAATACATGGCGCGTAGTGTGAGTCTTTGCGGTTAAAATTCTACGATTTTCTCTTTTTAAGACTAAAATCGATCTTGTAATAAAAAATGGGCAAGAAACCCAGCTGATATACTTCACGGGTAGGACTGGATCCATTGGTATATACCAATTTCAAAATGTTTTCCTGGCCTGTCAGATTTACAAGATCTATACCGATCTCATGTGTGACCTTTTTCGTATTGATCTTGTAATTCAGTTTAACATCAAATCTGAAATAATCCCTGAATTGCTTGGAATTAGTGAGTGAATCAAAATAAACGGTGTATCCATTTATCCTTGAAGACATCGTATCAACAGGGGTATAACGCCTGCCACCGGCCCAGGTCACCTTACTACCTATACCAAAAGAAGTTCTGTTTTTCTTTCCCCAGGTAAATTCTTTTCCACCCAAAGCATTAACAACATGGCCGGCATTGAAGATACTGGTATTCGTAATTTTATTGCTGCCCTTATAAGATGCGTCACTCAGAGAGGCGGTAACCATGCCGAACCATCCTTTATTGAAGAATTTTTCCAGTGTCATCTCGATTCCTTTGTTTGCACCGGTACCCGAGTTAGTTAAACTATCCGGGTAAAAGCGATTTAGGTCCCAGCCTTCATTGAGCAATGAATAATATGAATTATAATAAGTAACAGGAATATTATACAAGGCTTGATAATAGGTTTCTAATTTCAACCTAAAATTGCTGTTTAAATACCTGTTATAGCCTATTACAAGATGATTGCTTCTTTGGAAGTCAAGGTCCTTGTTGGGCGCAACCGTGTTTCCATTTATATCTTCCATTTCTGCGAAATAAACGTAGGTAGGTATCATCTGACTATGCATTCCTATACCTGCAGAAAGCGTATTGTTGGGTAAGAATTCCCATTTCATGCCTAATCTTGGTTCCAGCGAAGTACTACCATTCAATGTTAAGATTTGCCCATGGATTCCCGTATTGAAATTTAATCTATCCGTTGCACGCCATGTCCATTGCACATAAGGTTGAATTAAAACAAAGTCATCTGTGGCCTGCAGTCTTGTATGAAAACTTGAATCAGGAATATTTTGAAAGATGCTATCGACCAGGTTTACATGCGTGAGGTCCGACATGAAGCCGGCTTTTATCAAATGTTTGGCAGAAAGCTTGCTATTAACGAAATAGGAAACAGAATAATTCGTCAGATTAAAGTCATAGCCCACATAATTGGTCAACTTATTCAGAACGTACTCGCCATTTACTATACTTCTATGAATCTTCTGCTGCAAATTATGCTGATTTTGATACGTCGTTGAGAGAGTCAACTTCATATAGCTCTTATCCCCCAAAGTTTTCAGGTAGTTCATACCCAAAACACCCATCTTGGTACCGAAATACTCATCTATTTCATCGTCACCGTACAAACCGACATCTGCCGTATCTGTTAATGTACTTTTAATAATTTCTATGTCACTTATTCCACCAATTCCAAAAAACGATAAGTAACCTGACTTTTTAGAAATTAAATTGATCTTGAAAGAGGCATCCTGGTACCGGGGTGTTGCGTCGGTGCCAATATCTATACCCAGGAAATGAAAGATCGAAATGGTAGAATATCTATAATTAAATAGATAGGATGATTTACCATCTTTAGAGAATGGTCCTTCCACCAAAGCTTCCGTGCCCAGGAAACCCCATTGAAAAGCGCCTTCGGTCCTTTCATTATTTCCATTTCTCATTTTCAGATCGAAAACAGCTGCATTTGAATTGCCATACTCTGCAGGGAATGCACCCGTTAAAAAATCTGAATTAGAGAGTAATTTATTGTTCAGGATGGCAACCGGTCCGCCGGTTGTACCGCTTACGCCGAAGTGATTCGGATTGGGAATATTGACGCCTTCCAGTCTCCACAAAACGCCTAAAGGAGAATTCCCCCTGCTAATAATATCGTTGCTTGAATCATCATTTCCCTGCACGCCTGCAAAGTTCGATGCCATTCGTGCGGGATCCCCGCGACTACCTGCATACCTTTCCGTTTCTTCAACCGAAAACATACGGGAACTCACGGAGGTCATTTCATTGATGGATTCCCCTTTCTTCTTGTAAACGGATACTTCGACTTCTATCACACCAAGAGAGGATTCCTCCAGCTCTATGCTTAAAAACACTTCTTTTCCGGAGTTCACTATGATATTTGGAAGAACAATGCCCTTGTAACCAAGATACGCGACATGAATATGGTATCTTCCAACAGCCAGATCCTCTAACCGGAAATCTCCATTTGCATCCACCGCGGTTCCCTTGATCAATGTGGAATCCTGATAGGCTGCAACAGTGGCTGAGATAAGAGGGCCCTTGGTATCTATATCGTGAACGGTTCCTCTGATCGTCTGGGTTATTTCCTGGGCGTTAACAATAAAACTTGTCAATAATAGAATAACAGGAAGCAATAGGTTTTTCATCCAATTTCGTTTTATATAATGTTAACGTTAGCTTTATTTTACCTTATGCTTGAAATGTCAATGTTTGGTGGAATACCTTGCGGAAATCTCGCGAACATCTTTAGTTTATCATCTGTCATTTTTTTATCGCTGTAGGTGAAGCTAAATGCCCCGGATACTGTCACATTGGTAGTTACTATTAAGTTGATAGGGGCAGTAATAACAAGAAAAATTCCATGAGCAACTGTAGATAAAGTGAATAGAGGAATTGTCCAGAGATAATTTTTTGGTCTCGCGTATCTTATCTTGAAACTGCTGATTTCACTTATGGGAACAATCACAGATTGAGGTATTTCTTTAGTTCTAACTAGTACTACCAAACGGATGCTGTCAACTGCTATTAATTCACCTTTCACCATTTTATCTTCTATGCGATAAATAGTAATATATGACCCGAACCTATTTTCGTCAATGTTGCTTGACTTGGGCAGGTACTTTTGCGTAGTACAACTACTAATTAAGACAGCCAGTAATAATCCTAAAATTATATAACTAATTCTCATAATACGAAAATTCTTTTGTGTCTATTCTTGAATTCCAGAATTCCTGCTCCATTTGCGATTCATATTGTTTATAAATAGCCGCCTCTACTTTAAGATATTTTGACGGGTTTTGAATCATTTGCCGCAACTTGAGCAAGTTCTTGTCTTTGAGCCAGTGTTCCCGCATCCATTCAAGATAATAACCCTTTGAATAAAGGAACAACTCGTAATCCTGATCCTCAGCAGGGAGAATAAATTTGAATTTATATTCGTCTCCCGGCATGGAGATCAAATAATCATCAGGTGAGATGACGCGCGCCAGGGCATCCTTATCGACCATACCTTTATCAAGTACCATTTTCGGGAGGATCTCAAGAGGTTCGATCTTTTGCCGGATATTAGTCAAGGCTAAATAATCGATGCGCCATAAACCCTTATTTAAAACCAGTTTTATCTTTATACTGGAATCCGTGCCGCTGGTATTTAGCGGTAGTATTTGATTGTTGAATGCAATTGGCCCTGTTTCGAAAAACCCATTTTGTAGCTCCCATTCATTGAATTGTTTGTCCCATACATAAACATCAATATCCCCCAATTCTGACCGGATTCCGTTTTTAAGTTTATTATTAGTTTTAGGGTTTAATTCCATTTTTGTAAAAATATCTCCAACCTCATCTCCCATATAACCTATTGCACTGTAGATGAAATAAGTCGTCATTAGAGTTTGACGAAAGTTGACCAATAGTCCCAGGTCATTTGAATTCTCCACATTATCGAAGCTTAAAAAAATCTCCTCTCTACTGTTCAAGTCGTGCTCGTCCGAAAGGCTGAACCTTTCTTCACGGTCATTAAGGCTAACCAAAGATCTAATATCACCCTCCGGCCCAATTGCGTTTGTTACCGGGTACGTGTTTTCACATAAATAAAAGTCATTACTTGGGGAATGATAGATGCGCTGGCCTTCTTTTCTGGGATAAGCCAATAGCTTGACATTATTAACGCAATGAGTTTCTAACGCTTCATTCTTCATCGTAATTGAAAACGACCCGTCTGAAATGAATGGATTATTCAATGCATCTATGTCATAATACTCCAGTGAAGGAAGTATTGCATTTGAGAATCCTTCGGCATCTGCATAATGAAAGTTGTTGTCTTCATTCATATAAAAGGTTGGACATGAACCGAAGCAAGCTTTTGGATTGGTTATACACAGAACTCCAATAAGCACATCAACGGCTGTAAGCAACGTAAGCTGAGCAATTCTTCCGGCTTCAGTTTCAGCTAACTTTTTATTGGTCTCAAAAATGGCTACGCTGTCTACCGGAAATGATACCTCACCTTCATATATTATATTCCTGTTAAAATCATACAGAGATCCGAACCCCAAGACAGTATTCCCGGCGTAATTTATTACCCAAGAATCTTTAATAATATAAACGTCACCGTTCTTCATATGCGCCTTTAGGAATGGCTTGATGCTTAGGCTATCAGTATTATGCAAGAGTTCATTTACATCCCGATAATTCGAACGAAAATAATAGGTTCGGCAAGCCTGAAAAGATATTATACAGATGGCTAGCCCCAAGAGAATAAACGCGTATTTGTACTTATTATATTTCATTTTGATCGATTCGTTACCATTTAAAAATACATATTATATTGCTGATTTATTGAAAAGTAAATCAAAGGCAGCTTCCAGCTGAATGTAGTTTTTGGCTTTTGCCGGCAATTCCTATTCCTTAATTATTTTGAACAGCGTGGTCTTGTCATCTGCATCAATTCGAATAAAATAAAGCCCCGACTTTAATTGCCCTATAGCAAGATCAATAATTTGGGTGTTCTTAAAAGACGACTTCAAAATTTCCTGGCCCAGTAGGTTAACCAAGGTTACAGATAGTTCAGCCGGCGTATCATTCAATTTGATGTACACCTTATTATTTGTTGGATTTGGGTAAACAGAAATCTCAGAATCAATATTATTTTCTATTATTCCTACTAATGGTGACATTGAATATTTTGCAAAAAAGATGTCAACCCTGCCATTAGAGGTAAGGTTTGCAACTCCCGGACCCGGATCGAAGTCTGCGGTGGCCCCTAGGCGGCCCGCAACCAAAACATCGTCTGAGCCATCTATGGCGATACCCCAACCATCGTCGATTTTTGAGCTGCCTATGCTGATGGCCCATAGGTAATTTCCATTGGAATCATAGCCGGCGACAAAGACATCTACAGATCCATTACCGTAAAGATTCATAGTTCCCGCTCCCGGATCAAAGTCAGTTGTGTCCATAAAGTATCCTGTTATAACAACGTCGTTTGATGAATTCGTCGCGATAGAAAAAGCAACATCTGCACCCGATCCACCCATATTTCTTGCCCATATATAGTTCCCACCGGTATCGTACTTTGCGATGAATACGTCGTTCGCTCCTTTGGAAATTAGATTAGCAGTTCCTGCCCCGGGGTCGAAATCAGCCGTATCGGAGCAATAACCTGTCAGTAGTATATATCCGGAACCATCGAGGGTGATAGAGTACCCACCGGCATTATTTACATTTTTTACCCATACAAGATTTCCATTGAGATCGTATTTTGCGAAGTACATATCAATACTGTCGGATATAAGATTCACAGTTCCGGCACCCGGATCAAAGTCTACTGTGTCCCTGAATGAACCTGTGATCAGTATATTACCACTAGCATCTACGATAATAGATTCCGCACCATCGTAACCTGACCCTCCTATGCTTTTTGCCCAGAGATAGTTTCCGTTCACATCGTATTTTGCAAAGAAGATATCTCTACTTCCGTTAGAGATCAGGTTGACAGTTCCAGCACCGGGATCAAAGTCGGCTGTGTCCGTAAAACTACCCGTTAGGATAACATTACCGGATCCATCCATGGTAATGGCTTTGCCGACACCATCAATATTTGCGTTAATACTCTTTGCCCAAAGGTAGTTTCCATTATCATCGTATTTTGCAAAAAAGATGTTTCGTGATGCGCCCTTGGAAGTGAGATTTGCAGTGCCTGCTCCCGGGTCAAAATCCACCGTGTCCAGGAAGTATCCTGTAATTAGAACATTTCCTGAATTATCAGTGGTGATAGCCCATCCATAATCAGAGTATACGCCGCCAATGTTTTTTGCCCAGAGATAGTTTCCATTGGCATCATACTTTGCAAAAAATATATCAAAATTGTGATTAAATGGTGTGAGGTTGGCTGTTCCCGGACCCGGATCGAAGTCTGCCACTTTTTGAAAAATACCCGTTACAAAGACATTACCTGAGCCATCAGTGGCGATGGATGTAGCCCAATCATCACTATTGGTATTACCTGAACTGCCCATGCTTTTTGCCCAGTGGTAGTTTTGAGCAACCAGGCAATTTACAGAGAACATAATTATTATTACAAGCTGTCCTATTTTTTTCCTGCATCCCATTTCTTTATAATTTTAATGTTTATCAAATCTAATAGCAAACCACCCTCCGGTTCCTGATAGCGATATCCCATTGATAGCTTGTGCGTTTTAATTATGATCCAATATTACATTCAAAAGGAGCAGATCTCTAATTGGATTTAGAGTTACGGAACACTCATATTTGCAGAAATTGCAAATAATGCGTGAAAAGAGCGCTTCATTATTAATTTTTACTAATTTTAGTTCAAAATAGGTAGGATTATGGATTTATACTTAAATTATTTTCATATAAAAAATGTTTGCGATATAAAATCTGATTAACCATGGGCAAACCGAGTGTATCACAGCAGGAATTTTTCACACAGATCAAGGATCTACTTCCTTCAAACCTGGCTTTGGTTGATGAGGTGGCAGATGTGCTTGACCTGGGCACCGATAGTGCATACCGAAGGATCAGGGGGGAGAAGGAATTATCATTTGAGGAGATGCGCACTTTGGCTTCACGTTTCAAGCTATCAGTGGACAGCATATTAAATAATTCTACGGATTCGGTCACATTTCAGTTTTTAGGAATAGATGAAAAGAGCTACACATTCGAGAATTATCTTACGACGATCTTGGTAGATATGAAGGAGTTCGATCAAATGGGTGATGTGGAATTTGTCTTCATTCTCAACGAACTCAATATTTTTCAGATAATGCAGTTTCCCGAGCTGATCGCTTTCCGGATGTTCTTTTGGAATAAATCGAATTTTGGATTTGAAGGGTATAAAGACAAGAAATTTGAATTTATGCTTGATGGATCCGATTCTTCTTCAAAGATAATTCCTTTAGCCCGGGAGATCGTGAAGCTCTACACTCGGACCCCGAGTACGGAAATTATAACAGACGACGTAGTTAACAGTTATCTTAAACAAATAAAATACTACTACGAGGCGGGGTATTTTAAAGAAAAAGAACAGGCCATAGTTATTGCAACCAAGCTTGTGGAGTTAATTGAACATATTGAAAGGCAAGCTGAAGAAGAAACTAAGTTTGAACCCGGGTTAGCCCCCGCAAATGTAAACGGAGAGTTCAAACTGTATTTTAATGACCTGGTGCTGCTGGATCACTCAGTTTTAGTAAAAACAGGAGAAGGCGGAATAACTTACTTGCTAAACAATGCCATAAACTACCTGGCTTCCCGAAACCAGGCATTCTTTGAGCATAATTATAAATGGACCCAAAATATGCTTAAACGAATGACCTTGATCAGTGGCTCTGCTGAAAAAGAAAGGCGTATGTTTTTTAACGAGGTAAAAGAGACAGTACACGCTTTCATCGAGTCGCTGAAATAAGATATCTTTACTAAAAAAATTTAGCAGAGCGAACTCACTCTCACACTCAAATTTAAACTCAAACACAAAACGGGGTGTAGCGCAGTCCGGTTTAGCGCGCAGCGTTCGGGACGCTGAGGCCGGAGGTTCGAATCCTCTCACCCCGACTGCGCTCACCGAAGCTCCGAACGAAGAGAGGAGCGAAGGTGAGCTTCGCGAACAATTAATAAACTCCTCCAACTTCTAAGGGGTGAGCTTCGTCGGGTGATACCCGATTCTTTCCCTATTTCCGACTTAAAGGAGGAGCGCAGGTGAGCTTCGCGAACAATTAATAAACTCCTCCAACTTCTAAGGGGTGAGCTCCGTCGGGCGATGCCCGATTCCTAACTGAATCTGCACTGAAAGGAGGAGCGCCTTGCCTTTGCGAAGCGGATTTGGCGAAGCAAGGCAGGTGAGCTTTACGAACAATAAAGTAATTCTTCCGAATTCCAAAGGGGTGAGCTCCGTCGGGCGATGCCCGATTCCTAACTGAATCTGCACTGAAAGGGGGAGCGCCTTGCCTTGGCGAAGCAAGGCAGGTGAGCTACTTTGAAATTAATTTAATGATGGATTCTCCGGAAAGTTGGAGATCGCTGCATAATCACTCCGTTCAGTTTGGATCACAGAACGCCATAACTCATATGTATCTTCGATAAATACATGCTCTTGATTAGCTTCTGTCACTAACCAGGATTTGCTGTCTATTTCATCACGCAGCTGTCCGGGTCCCCAACCGGAATATCCCATGAAGAAACGAAAATCTTCCTCTTCTATCTGATCTGTCTCAATCAATATTTTGAGTAATTCAAAGTTCCCACCCCAAAACAATCCATCCATCAATTCAACGCTGTCTTCAATAAGATCACCACGAGTATGAATAAAATGCAAAGTGTCGGTTTGAACAGGCCCACCGTAATAAAGTGTCCCTATGAAATTATCCAATTCAGGCACTGCATCCGCTAACGTTAGATCCAATGGTTTATTCAAAACAAATCCAAGCGTTCCCTCTCGTTCATGTTCACATAAGAGGATGACGGTTCTTTTAAAATTTGGATCCATTAAAAATGGATCTGAAATCAATAATCTGCCTGACTTAGGATGCATAGCTAAGTTGCTTTTATATTTTACTAAATAAACTATTTTTAAATCTTATCTACACGCTTGAGTTAAATACAAGATAAACAAAAATACATTCTGAAGGATAAACTAATCAGATATATTTTCAGTGCATAGCGGCCCGTATCTCAAGTTTATCAACGATCTTGGCTTCTTCATTTGTAAAATATTGTAACCGCTCGTATATCGCGTCATCATCAAAGTAATTGGTAGCCATCTCAACAAATATATTGCCATGTTTGGCTTCAGCTGCCCATAGCATATGATAAAATTTCTTTAACTCCTCATCTTCAATATTTTCATATACGAGTTTAAACCGCTCCGCACCCCGGCATTCTATGACAGAGGCTAAAAGTAGCCGGTCTAAGAATCTCTCATCCCTTCCATTTCGGCATAATTCAAGCAACTGCCTGACATAAGAATCCTCACTCATCGAATCATTTAATTTGATATTTCGATCTTCCATGATCTGGTATACTTTCTGAAAATGTTCCAGTTCTTCAACAGCTGTTTCGATCAATAACGGAATGATCTCAACGCGGTTAGGGTATTTGGCTACAAAACTCATTGCCATTGCGGAAGCTTTTCTCTCACAATTGGCGTGATCGATCAGGAATGTATCGAAGTTTGCAAGGATATTTTCAACCCAAGCAGGTTTGGTATCGACCGCCAGGTCTATCGACAACTTCATCTAGGATAATTTCATTACTAAAAATAGATGTGTGAAGATAAGAAATAGGTGAATATAGAACCTGGCTAATTGGCAAGTTCTGACATGAACTTGATGCGCATAATTTGAATCTCCGGGAGATCATATCCATAATCAATTAACTGGTCGGCCGCTTCGCCCAGAGAATCTGTGGTGGCAGTTTTGAAATAGTCGTAGATCACATCTTGTGGTTCTTCGTCCAATACATCTTCAATGTGATAGCCAATGTCGACTTTCGTACCTGAATTGACGATGCTTTCTATTTCTTTTAGCAGGTCACTCATGGATAACTCACGAGATCTTGCAATTTCATCCAACGGTATTCTTTTATCTATACTCTGAATAATGAATACTTTTAAACCTGATTTCTTAACCACGGATTTAACAAGAAAATCATCCGGGGTGTCAATTTCATTTTCATCTACATATTTAGCGATCAACTCTACGATCTTTTCACCATATCTGGTAGCTTTGCCTGAGCTCACCCCGGTTATCCGGGAAAGATCTTCTAAAGTTGTCGGGTATTGGGTTGCCATGTCTTCCAGAGAAGGATCCTGGAAAATGACAAAAGGTGGTAGATTGAGATCCTGAGCAATTTCTTTACGAGTTTCTTTGAGCATTTTGAAAAGAGTAGGATCCAGTGCACTTGTTTGTGCTCCATTCTCTTCTGTTTCAACAGCAGTTTCAAATTCATGATTCTTAGAAAACATGAGAGATTTGGGTGATATTAAATAAGCCTCTCCCTTCTTGGATACCTTTAACAAGCCATAATTTTCAATCTCTTTCGTTAAAAGATTCTCCAGTAACGCCCTTCTAATAACTGCATTCCAAAAATTATCATCCTCATCCTTTCCAAGGCCGAACGTCTTCAACTTATCATGCTTATAAGATTCTATCTGTTGTGTTTCGTTACCCCTTAAGAAATTTACAATATGCTGTATCTCAAACTTTTCATGAAGCTCTTTGATGATCTTAAGTGTTCTGACAATATGTTTCTTTCCTTCATACTGCTCTTTTGGATTTAAGCAGTTATCACAATGTCCGCAGTTATCTTTTCCATAATCCTCGCCAAAATAATGTAACAGAGATCTTCTTCTGCACATAGAAGTTTCTGCAAACGCAGAGATTTCCAGCAGAAGTTGTGTTCCAATTTCTCTTTCCGAAACAGGTTTATCCCTCAGGAATTTTTCCAGCTTTAGAATATCCTTATAATCGTAATAGGCGATACACCTTC
This sequence comes from Bacteroidota bacterium, assembly GCA_022573915.1. Taxonomy (GTDB): domain Bacteria; phylum Bacteroidota; class Bacteroidia; order Chitinophagales; family JACZTA01; genus JACZTA01. Next base: position 39,573 of record JACZTA010000003.1, read on the forward strand.
CTTCTAAACCATCTAGGCCTGCTCTTCCGGTTTCCTGGTAATAAGCTTCCAGCCTCCGCGG
>JACZTA010000134.1 GCA_022573915.1 Bacteroidota bacterium
GAGATCCGTCGCTACCGCTCAGCCTCCTCCGCCAACCTTGCTCCGCCGAAGCGCTTCGCAAAGGCGAGGCCGGCGGAGAAGGTGGACATACCCATACTTTACAAAGAATAGCTAAGAGCTCACGATTGAATTTTGCCTATCTTTGTCGCGACCACGCTTGGGACAGTTGAGGTGTAAATGGATATTAAAGAGCTGCTTCATCGTTATAGTCTTGATGAAAGGACACAGTTAATAAAGGCGAAGACAAATTCAGATACCCCCCAAAGTCTTCATCTAACAGGATTAGTCGGCTCAGTTCTTCCGTTTATAATTTCCTCCCTGGTTAACGAATCAAAAAAGCAGTCGGTGATAGATAAGGTCTCACGGTCTTCTCATCTGGTCATCTTACCCAATAAAGAGGAAGCTGCATATTTTCAAAACGACCTTCAGAATATTTTCAACCATTCCTATCAGAATGGAAATGGTAACTCCAATCTCCTGAAACCACGTCAGGTATTATTTTTCACTGATTCATATAAGAAACCGGGGCATTTTGAGCACGTAAACAACGCTAACTTACTCATGCGCGCAGAGGTGCTGGATAGGATCTACGATCATGAGCTAAGGAAAAAGTCGGATCCGGAGGTTATCGTAACCTATCCGGAAGCATTATTTGAAAAGGCAATTCAAAAAGAATCCTTTAAGAAACATACATTTTCTTTTAAGGAAGGCGACACACTTGATGTAGATGGAATGATAGACCTCATGCTCGAATATGAGTTTGAACGAACAGATTTTATTTATGAAGCAGGACAGTATGCTATAAGAGGCGGTATCATCGATATATTTTCTTTTGCGAAGGATTATCCCTACCGGATCGAACTTTCAGATGATAAGATTGAATCAATTCGCTTCTTCGACCCTGAAACACAATTATCCGTGAGTCAGGTTAAAAAGGTTAAGATCATTCCCGACCTGCAGTCTAAATTCCTAAACGAACGAAGGGAAAATTTGTTTAAACTTTTACCTAAGGATACAGTCGTATGGGCCAAGGACCTTAATTATAGCCTCGAGATCATTGATAGCTGTGAGTTGAACCTTAGTCAGATGAAGGATATAGTACTGGAACTGCCGGAGGATGATGACGAAACCGTTGATCTTTTCAGACAAGACCCGGAGAATTTTTTCTCAACAAGGGAAGAACAGATAGATGGGATGAAAAACTATTCAATCATTGAATATGGCAATCAATTTTTTCATCCCGTGTCAGAAACGATTACCTACAACATCACACCACAGCCGTCTTTTAATAAAAATTTCGATTTATTGATCAGGGATCTAAAAAAATCTGAAGAGGAGGAACGGCAAACAATCATATTTGCGGATAATCCTAAGCAGATAGAACGTTTCTACCAGATCTTTGAGGATCTGGAGGCTGAAGTGCAGTTTTATACGGTGCCACTTGCTATTCATGAAGGATTCATCGATCATGATTTAGGTATTTGTTTTTACACGGATCACCAGATATTCAACCGGTATCATAAATACAAACTCCGAAAGAGCTTTTCAAAAAGCGTGGCGATGGCCCTTAAAGAACTTAAAGAGCTTAAACCCGGTGACTTTGTTACACATATCGATCATGGAATAGGTGTTTATTCCGGATTGGAAAAGATTGAAGTAAATGAATCGATGCAGGAAGCTATTCGAATCCTCTACAAGGAAAATGATATCCTGTATGTCAGTATCAGTTCTTTACATAAAGTCTCTAAATATGTTGGGAAGGATGGAACTCCACCCAAGCTGAATAAGCTGGGTTCCGGTGCGTGGGAGAACCTGAAAAGAAAGACAAAAAAGAAGGTCAAGGATATAGCCAAAGATCTTATTAAGCTCTATGCAACGAGGAAATCGACCCAAGGGTATGCTTTTGCACCTGATAGTTATCTTCAGACGGAGCTGGAAGCATCGTTTGAATATGAAGATACGCCCGATCAACTCAAGGTTACAGCAGAGATCAAGAAGGACCAGGAAGCGGAACACCCCATGGATCGATTAATATGTGGTGATGTTGGGTTTGGAAAAACGGAGTTAGCTATCAGAGCAGCTTTTAAGGTGGTCGCAGATAGCAAACAAGTTGCAGTTTTGGTTCCGACAACTATTCTCGCGTTTCAACATTACAAAACTTTTAGCGATAGGCTGGAGAATTTCCCTTGTACGGTGGAATACATCAACAGGTTTAAATCTACCAAGCAACAAAACGAAAGTTTTGAACGCCTGGCTAAGGGAGAGATTGACATAATTATTGGTACACATAAATTGTTAAGCAAGGATGTGAAGTTCAAAGACCTGGGATTATTAATAATTGATGAAGAGCAAAAATTTGGTGTTTCGCAGAAGGAAAAGATCAGGCAATTTCGATCCAATGTAGATACGTTATCCATGACGGCTACACCAATTCCTAGGACGCTACAGTTCTCCCTAATGGGTGCAAGGGACCTTTCTGTCATTCAAACTCCACCACCGAATCGACAGCCTGTACAAACGGAGGTCCATCTTTTCAACCAGGATATGATAAGAGATGCGATCAATTATGAGGTATCGCGTGGCGGACAGGTATTCTTTGTCCATAATCAGATAAAGGATATCCGGGAGATAGCAGATATTGTTTCGAAACTTTGTCCGGATGTAAGCCTGATAGTAGCGCACGGACGGCTCGATGGCAAGACCCTTGAAAGAACAATGGTGGATTTCATTGCCGGCAAATATGATGTACTGATCTCGACTTCGATCATTGAATCGGGGATAGATATTCCAAATGCTAATACCATCATCGTTAATAATGCTCATCATTTCGGATTAAGCGATTTGCATCAATTGCGCGGACGTGTGGGACGATCTGACAGGAAGGCATTCTGTTACCTGATCGCTCCACCCCAATCTGTAATTACAGCTGACTCCAGAAGAAGGCTGAAAGCGATTGAGGAATATTCAGAATTGGGCAGTGGTTTTTCCATCGCATTGCGTGACCTGGACATAAGAGGTGCCGGAAACATGTTGGGAGCCGAACAAAGTGGTTTCATAGCTGAGATAGGGCTCGACACGTTCCATAAGATTCTTGACGAAGCAATTCACGAACTCAAGACTGATGAATTCAAAGAGGTTTTTGCCGATGAGATCATCGAAAAGAAGGATTACGTGCGAGACTGCCAGATAGAAACAGACCTGGAGATCATGATCCCCGACGATTATATCAACAGCATCAATGAAAGATTAAGCATCTATACTCAACTGGATAACCTGGAATCAGAAGAAGCGTTACAGGATTACCAAGAAGAGTTAGTCGACCGGTTTGGGCCATTGCCTGCAGCAGTTAGAGAACTTTTATCTGCGATCAGACTCAGATGGTTAGCCAAAGCTCTTGGATTTGAGAAGATTGGTTTAAAACAAGGGATGATGAAATGCTTCTTTATAAAAAATCAAAACTCTCTTTACTTCGAGTCAGAGATCTTCTCCGGTATTATGCAGTATATCCAGGGTGGAAATACGAATTCTCAGATAAAGCAAACAGCGAGCCACCTGATCTTGATCTTCGGGGAAGTGAATTCTGTGAATAAGGCAATTCAACTATTGAAAGATGTGGAAGCTCATTTGGAGCAAGAAGTTACTGCAAAGCCTGCTTCTTAAAATTTAGCTACTTTAATGAACTTTTCGAACGTCTCAGTGGTGATCTTTATAAAATAGATACCCGGTTCGCCTGGGATTTGAATGGTTGCATGGCTGACATGGCTGACATGGCTGACATGGCTGAATGGCTGGGTTGAAATTAGCTTTCCGGCTAAATCCAGAACATCGATTTCTACCTTATTGTAGGATTTTGCAAGCGATATTAATACGGTTCCTGTTGTGGGATTTGGGTAAATCGAAATCCGATTGTCTTGATCGAATAATCCATCCTCGATTCCTGTGTTGGTAATGAAATAGCATAAAGAAGTATCGGAGCATCCACTATCAGTAATGATAACGGCGTAATTGCCGCTATTTATCGGAGTGAACACTTGGTTAGTAGCTCCTGATATTATCGCATGATTACTATCACAATGAACCCACTGGTAGTTGACACCCGTTGCATTTGCCGTGAGCATAGCACCGTTCGATGTAACCGAAGTATCCAATTGCGGAAGAGTCAGGGCAATAGTAATAATGCTATCACAGCCTACGGCGTTGGGAATGGTATCCATATAGGTTCCGGATGAAGTCCAGGTATAATTTCCACTGGGGCTTAGGAAAGTATCGCACGAGGAGGCAGTAATAGAACCGGTCGTGTTATTACCTGTGATGCGGGTGATGAAATATATATCATAAGCGGCTCCAATACTGGAGATCCCTCCCGCGTAAATATCACCATTATACCATCGTTGTTGAAATCCGTTAACATCAGTTGCCGTTAAAGAGATCGTATATGTATCTCCCGCCACAACACTTATTCCGCTATAGTTAAACGTGTATTGCTTATAGGTTGGATCCATGGGAGCCAGCACAGTATCAGATCCGAGCAAAGTACCAATAGTATCTGTTCCGGCGAATACCTTCATCGTAGCAACGGCATCCGGTGCAAAGTTCTTACGCCAATTGACCGTGACTTCACAAAGATCCCCGCTCTTGCCTGCAGTAAAAGATTGCCATTTTGGGGTTCCTGCATTTGTGGATTGAAGCTGCGCCTGGTCATCCGCGCAGCAGGTGCCTTGTCCATTTACTGCACTACTCAAAACTAAAAACGAAACAATCAAATAAGCTAATTTTTTCATGATGGTTTTGATTAACGCATGTTTTGATAGCGAATATTTTCTGAAATGGTCTATGATCAGTTGCAATATAAACTCAATTGAACATCAACTTCATTCGATCCGAGTTCCTTCGCTTTTTTAAAGTCACTGCATGCATCCCTTGCCCAGATACTAACAACGATATCATTATTCTCTTTCCTGATCTTCATAATTTTGGCATTGCCTCTTCCAATATATGCACTAATAACTGTCGAATTGAGTTCGATAATGCTGCTATAATCACTTATAGCGCTTTCATAATCTCCAAGCCCTTCCTTCGCTCTTGCCATGCGATATAGAACTTCCACATCATTTGGCTGTATCTTAAGAGACTTAGTAAAACTCTTCAAGGCCTTCTTATACTTACCTTGGAAATACAAAGCGGTTCCAATATAATAATGAGCATTTCCAGTTTGACTCTCAGTAAGGTCCGAACTTAATATGTGCTCAGCATCTGAAATCACACCACTCCAATCCCTCATTTCCTCCTTAATGTGAATTCTGTCAAAAAAAGACAAGACGTCTTTCTCATCCATTTCAATGGCTTTGTTAATCTCCTCAATAGCTTGGGAATATTCACCTAAATATCTATGGCACTGGCTCTTATATATATGAGAAAACTTTCTTACTTTTTCCCTCTCAGCAATTTTAAGAACATCGGCGAATATTTCTATAGCAGCCCCATATTGCTCGGATTTCATGAGTGTCGTAGCCTCCCCAAACATTTCTTGAATTGTATCTTGAGCTATAGAAACTTTGAAAAACGACAAAGCGATGAAAATGCTGATGATTGTCTTCATAAATGTTGAACTAACTGAACCTTCACCCGTATTTAGAATAAAGATACCGAAATTGACAGTTTAAGAATAATTACCCTTTCAATACTTCCCTACAATAGGCATTCTCCTGCCTATCCCAAACGCCTTGGGAGAAATACGAATAATGGGAGGCGTTTGATATCGTTTGTGTTCATTGGTATTTATTCTTTTAATGACATCGTTTACCACGGATTTATCAAATCCCATCTGAATTATCTCTTCTACTCCCCGATGCTTTTCTATGTATTGCAATAGGATCTGATCAAGTATTTCGTATTCAGGAAGGTCATCGCTGTCCTTTTGGCCGGGACTTAATTCGGCAGTCGGGGCTTTGGTAAATACAGATTCAGGAATAAAATTCTTGCCAGCATTCATGTCCTTCGCAATTTCGTAAATCTGCGTCTTGTAAACATCTCCCAGTACTGCCAGTCCACCGCTCAGGTCACCGTAGAGTGTACCATATCCTGTTGCGATCTCGCTTTTATTGGAAGTATTCAGGAGTATATGTCCAAATTTGTTCGAGAATGCCATCAGCAGAAGTGATCTTATTCTGGATTGGATATTTTGTTCTGTGACATCTGCGGATTTATCCTTGAAAAATGGATCCAGGACATTTGAGAAATTACTAACCAACTCCTTTATAGACGGTGCCAGGATCTTGATACCGAGATTCTTTGCTAACTCATTTGCATCATTTATCGAATCCTCGCTGGTGTATTCCGAAGGCAGGATAAGCGCCAGTATGTTTTCGTTTCCAAGCGCTTCATTCGCCAACACTGCAGTCAGGCTGGAATCCATGCCACCTGAAAGCCCGATGATTGCCTTCTTAAATCCTGTCTTCAGAAAATAATCCCGTATGCCCAACACCAGCGCTTCTCTTATTTTTGGAATAATAGAAGGGTCTTTTTGAAGCTCATTGACGCGGTCTTCTTTATTTCCTCCTGCGATCACATCATCCAGATCATAATTCCTTAGCCCTTCCTTGAAATAATCCATCTGATCATAGATAACAGCATCCGACTGAACTACCACCGAGCCTCCGTCAAAAACGATATCGGTCTGAGCTCCCACATTATTCACGTAAAAGATCGGCAGCTTGTAAGTGTTTGCATTTACTTTCAGCATCTCAAGACGCTCATTTGCGTGCTCGTAGTCGAAAGGGGATGCAGAGATATTTATGATCAGTTCCGGATTTTCTTTGACGAGTTGCTCAAGTGGACTTACCCCGTATAGCATATAGGGTTCGATCACGCTCCACATATCCTCACAAATAGTCAAGGCAATCTTCTTGTTCTTGAAATTGATGATTTCAAAATTGCTGTTGGCTTCAAAATAACGCGCTTCATCAAAGATATCATAGGTGGGAAGTAATGTTTTATGAATTATATTTTGCACAGAACCGTCGGAAATGAAATATGCAGAATTATACAGAGGTTTACCTTTTATATCCTCTTGTCCTTTTACCTTATTTCTTTCTGTCGGTGCGCCGATTATAATACCAATGTCTTGCGAAATTTCCGTTAACTCAGTAATTGAATTATCGCAATGATCAATAAAATGTTTAAAGTAAAGCCGGTCGGTGGGAGGATAACCGCAGATTGCCAGCTCGGGAAAAACGATTAGATCGACGCCATCTTCTTTCGCAGTTTGAATAGCTTCCTTGATCTTAACAAGGTTACCTTCAAAATCACCAATATTATAATTCTGTTGAGCTAAAGCGATCTTCATTAATCACAAAAATAATAATGTATTATTGGATTGGGAAAAGTTTATTCAAATTGTTCCCAAACAGGATTGGAGGAGCGTTTAAACCGAAATGAATATATTGAACTTAGAACATGATTCCCAGCTTGAGAATCAAGTTATTAAGGATGACGAGGTTTTTGTCGGCAGTCATATCAATAAACCCATTGTTAAATACGATTGCTCCAATCAGGGATGTTTTACCACCCACCGAATATTCCACACCACCTGCAATTGTCAATCCCAGATTTAGGAATTTAACTTCATTATTTATATCGATATTATTTTTGTCATCGGTATTACCTACCGTAGTAATGTCCGCTTTTGCTTTTATATTTACTCCCGGAGTGACACCAAACTGGCCATAATAAGTGAGATAGCCAATTTCATTAGTTTTAAGTTTGATCAATACCGGGATCTCAATATATTGCAGCTTATGATGGATCTTGGTACCTGTGGGAAAAGTATCCGACTTATATACAAGTGCATTAGCAAAGGATATTGTTCCTCCGGTATTTAGTATTGTCAAGCCGCTGCTGAAGGCGTAGTTTGCACCAATATTGACATCGAACATGACACCGTAGCCAAATCCCGGTTTTATTCCCGAAGTACTCAGACTATCGACATCCGGTTTCATCCATGAAAGTTGCGGACTGATATGTAAACCTATCCTAAATTTTGCCTTTTCATCATCCTGTGCAAAAAGGTAGGTGCTAAAAAACATAAAAATGAGGAGGGGAATAATTTTTTTCATCCTTTTCAAGTTTATAAATTTACAATCCAAAGATAACGCAAAAAGCTTTAATTAATTAAACCATGGTGAAGCTCCTTTCCCCTATCAAACAATTTCTTGGAATACTTGTAATCCTAACCCTCTCTATCTCAGGCTGCAAATGGTTCAAAAAGGATACAGGGGTTGATCTTTCGGAAATTGAGTTGGATCTGACCATACATCGATTTGAGCAAGAGTTATTTAATATTGATTCGCTGCAAGCTGAAGCGGATCTGGCAAAAATAAGAGCTGCCTACCCAAATTTCTTTGATCTGTATACCGAACGAATCCTCGGCATTGGGAATATCGCAGATACTCCAAATAATGTTGCAGCCATATTGCAAGGTTTTATTACAAATAGCCGGATTATTGCGTTGAATGACTCCTGTCAAATGAGATTTGAGGATGTAACAGACCTGGAAGATGAATTGGAATTAGCGCTAAAGCATTTCAAATACTATTTCCCTGATAACTATATTCCAAAAGTTGTGACGTTTATTTCCGAATACGGGCCTGCAATTGTCATTGCAGATAGTATACTGGGGATTGGCATAGACAGATTTCTGGGAGTCGACTTTTCAATATACAGGTCGCTGCCCTTCATGCATAATTATGTGATAAAAACATCAACCAAGGAACATATTGTGCCATACTGCATAAAGTTCCTGGTGGAAGATCTTTATCCTGCCACGGAAGAAATGACCAGCTTATTGGGTCACATGGCTCATAATGGAAAAATTTTATATGCACTTGATAAACTGCTGCCTAAGACTCCCGATTCATTAAAGATCGGATACACCCAAAAGCAGATAGAGTGGTGTGTGGAAAATGAATCAAATATTTGGGCATACTTTATAAGCAACGATCTTTTGTATGAAACGGAGAGTAATAAAATCATCCGGTACGTAACAAATGGTCCCAATACGTCGGGTATGCCTCCCGAGTCCCCGGGCAATATCGGGAGCTTGACAGGGTGGAAAATTATCCGTACTTTTATGCGTAGATCATCTGAGGTCTCCTTGATGGAATTGATGGAAGATGACGATCCATCCGGCCAAAGATTTTTATCCATTTCTAAATACAAACCAAAAAATTAATAAACATGAATCAGAATTTAATACGCTTAGGCGTAATAGGAATTATTGCATTAGTTGTAATTGTTTACTTCTCCAGATCAATATTTGTAACCATTGATCCTGGTCAAAACGGAGTTATTTTCCGTCGATTTTCAGGTGGTTTAGATAAAGAAAAAGTATTCGCTCAGGGGTTTCACGTGATCGCACCGTGGAATAAAATGTACGTTTATAATGTAAGAATACAAACAGAAGTTTCTGGTATGGATGTCTTGTCAACCAATGGTTTAACCATTAAGGTTGAACTCTCTTACAGGTATCAACCGGATGTCGCGAATTTAGGTTTACTCCATGACACCATTGGACAAGGGTATCATGAGAGCATAATAATTCCCGAGATCAGATCAGCTACCAGGCAAGTCATTGGGAAATACTTACCCGAGGAACTATACTCTAGAAAGAGAGAAGTGATTCAGGATGAGATCTTTAAAGCAACCGCAGTAAACCTGGCGGAGAAGTATATAATCCTTGATGCTGTATTAATCAGGGAAGTGACACTCCCTCCATCCTTGCAGCAGGCCATCGAAAAGAAATTAAAACAAGAACAGGAATCTTTGGAATATGAATTTAAACTCACCAGGGAAGCCAAGGAAGCTGAGCGCAAGATCATTGAAGCAGAAGGTAAAGCTGCTTTTAACAGGATTCTTAGCGCCAGCCTGACCGATAAGATCCTGCAAGAAAAAGGAATAGAAGCGACCTTAAAACTCGCAGAATCTCCTAATACCAAAACCATCATTATAGGAGCGGGTGATGGTGGGTTGCCGATAATACTTGGAGGAAACTAGGGGCGGCTGCGCTTGATTGCTGATAATTGATTGCTGAAGATAGATGTTTGATTTGATTGACGATTTAATTAAATTAAATCTCAAACCTTTTAAATCATCTTTCTTCTATTCCTAAGGACAAATAGCTTAACGTAAGAGGATTTTTCCCGTATGGATGTGGGCAGAATCCAAGGTGAGCTTGTATAGATATAAACCTTTCGTAAAATCGTTCATATCTATTGTAAACCTGTTGTTTGCAATATTATCTGCTTTCAGAAGTTCGCGTCCCAACATGTCATAGATCACTAGATCGTATTCTGAAATATTAAGTAAATTAAGATCTACGTTAAAATTGATTGAGTTGGTTGTTGGGTTGGGGAATACTTCAATCTTCTTTTCAGAAATAACATCATCAATGCTTGTAGCGATCTCGCATTTCAATATTATTCCGCTATCTCCAACCACATAACCTTCTTCACCTCCTAGAAAATAAATATCATTCAGCCATTGATTCGTTCCAATTGGTAGCTGCGTCCAACTGACTCCACCATCATTAGTCTCCAAGAATGTACCAAGTTGGCCAACGGCAAATCCTGACATTGGGTTAATGAACCACATTGAAAGTATACCACCAAACCCTTGAGCGTTCAAATTGGACC
>JACZTA010000135.1 GCA_022573915.1 Bacteroidota bacterium
CAATACCAGAAGAAAACACTCCGCTTTGAACTTTAAAACACCCGCAGAATATGAACAATATTTATTAACCAAAAAATTGGCTGCTTGAATTACTTAACTTACTGTCCACTTTTTCGTTGCAAGTCCAATATGACCACGGTAACTAAAGGTTTCAGTCTTTCATTTATAGTTTCATACACTAACGAGGATGAAAAAAATGAACTATATGAAATAGTTGATAAAATTAAAATATGAAGGTGCTAATAATGACTAAAAAATCATAGCCATCCTTTGCATGGTACCCCTATCCGTAGTCTGTCGCCAGGCATTGAGTGAGCGCGACTACGGACTTGTAGACAATAGCTAAACTACTCCCCGCCTTTCCGTAGTGGAGCCCGGAGGGCGTGAGACTTCGAACGATAAATAAGCGATTAAGCCTGTAGTCGCATCTCTACAAAATCCTGCCTACATACTGCGGACAGATTAGCTCATGCGGAAATTATTTAGTATACTGAAAGTCATGAAAAGGTTATTACTCACTACTGTTTCAGTAATATTTGTTTTATCCGCCATTGCGCAAAAAACTTTTCAAAAAACATATGGCGGAACAATTAGCGAATATACATTTTCAGTAAAACAAACTATGGATGGCGGGTATATCATCGGTGGCTATACAACTAGTTTTGGTTTTCTTGAGTACAATATGTACTTGCTTAAAATCAACAAAGATGGTGATGAGGAATGGAGCAGGTTATATGGCGGAACGCAGGATGAAGGAGATTCATATCAATTTACCGAGGTTCAGCAAACCACTGATAGTGGATATATTTTAGTCGGTCAAACAGAAAGTTTTGGCGCCGGAGATGTGGACATCTATTTGATCAAGACGGATGATACCGGAACTATCCAGTGGAACAAAACATATGGTGGAACTGGAACCGATGTTGCCTGGTCCGTCCAGCAAACTAATAATGGAGGATATATACTTGGAGGTTTTACAACTAGTTTTGGTGCAGGAGGAGCTGATATATATATCATCAGGACAGATGCAAATGGTGATACCTTGTGGACTAAAACTTATGGTAGCAGCTCCAACGAATATTGTTATTACATGAGACTAACAACAGATAATGGATTTGTATGCACTGGTAGCACGTTTAGTAAGGGTGCGGGGAGTAATGATATTTTCATACTCAAGAGCGATAGCAATGGAAATCAACAATGGAGTAAAACCATCGGAGGTATAAATCAAGATCTGGGTTATTCGATTGCGCCAACTAACGATGGAGGATATGTTTTGACAGGAAAAATGAATAGCTATGGTGCAGGAGGATGGGATGTATATATTGCCAAACTGGATAGTTTGGGAAATATAGAATGGGACAAGACCTTTGGAGGATCTGGTCATGATTGGGGACGATCTGTGCAACAAACCACTGACTCAGGATATATCATTGTGGGTCAAACAATAAGTTTCGGTGCCGGACTTCGAGACATGTACTTAATAAAATTGGATGGAAATGGGAATAAACAATGGAGTAAGACATTTGGCGGAGCATTTAATGAGTATGGCTATGATGTACAGCTAGCATCGGATGGTGGTTTTATAGTCGTGGGCGAAACAAGAAGTTTTGGCTCAGGTGGAGCGGATGTATATCTGGTTAAAACAGATGAATATGGATCGACCGGTTGTAATCAAATAATAATTAATGATTCGATAACTGTCCCTGGTATCTCTGCGAGTTCAGCAACCTGGGGTGTTAATGGCGGAGCAACTATTACTTCTCCCTCAAGCACGCAAACATCGCCTACTACACTTGTCACAATGTTGTGTTCCAATTGTTTAGACTTGGGAGCAAACTTTTCCGCTAATGCTGTTTGTTTCGGTGATTCGACTCAATTTCTAGATCTGTCTTTCGATTCCCTGGATACCATTACTCAGTGGATTTGGGATTTTGGAGATGGAATTATCGACACCTTTGCCACCTCAACAAATCTGATCCATGTGTATAGTGCCACTGGCGTATACTCAGTTAAGTTATCGGTTATAAACAATGCAACTCCTGCATGCACGGATAGTATTTTGAATTCTGCATACGTCTACACGCCATACCTTATCAATGATGCAGCCATTACAATATGTGCGGGTGACAGTGCATTGATCTATGGAAAAAAACAATCCGTTTCGAGCACCTATTATGATTCGCTGACGACTACCAATGGCTGCGACAGTATTCATTCAACTGTACTAATAATCAACCCGGCATATTCAGCCGGTACAGCGAACGATACAATCTGTGATGGTGACAGCTCACTGATATTTGGCTTATATCAAAAAACAGCTGGAACGTATTTCGATAGTTTAACCACATCAAAGGGTTGTGATAGCGTAATTTCAACCGTATTAATAGTAAACTTCTCGCCATCGGTTAGCTTTATTGGATTAGATACAAGTTATTGTACGACCGATGCAGCTGCAACCTTGACTGCCATTCCTCCGGGAGGCTCTTTTAGTGGAACAGGTATAACCGGAACCCAGTTTGACCCGGCTACTGCAGGAGTGGGAACACATACCATTACCTATTCTTATACGGACAGTAATGGCTGCGCTGCAAGCGATTCTCAAAATGTCAACGTTTACGTTTGTACGGGCATAGTCCGCCAGCATCGCCTTCGCGAAGCCAACGGCGGAGCAAGGCCGGCGTACGAATTCAACGCTAGCTTTGAAATATATCCTAATCCCAACAAGGGTGAATTCACTATTGAAATAATTATCACTGAAACAGAAAACTTAGAGTTAAAAATTTCCAACGGTTTAGGACAGATAGTATTTACGGAGAGGTTGAACCAAATTACAGGCAACTTTAAAAAACAAGTTAATCTCAATAAATATAGATCCGGCATTTATCATGTTCAATTAATAACTAATAAAGGAGTAATCACGCGCTCATTGATCATTAATTAATTTGTAACCCTTCGCGGTCTTCGCGCCTTTGCGTGAAATAATTACGCGCTAAGATGGGCCCCCTGAAAAACTTATTCGCGAATAAGTTTTGGGAATTCTAATCATTGGCGTACGTAGTCAGGGGAGTACGGACTTGCGGGTACAGCAACTATGAAGTGAAAAAACCTTGGGCTAAAGCCCAACTTTGTGCATTAGGTATCTCCACGCTAAAGCGCGGAGCAAGCAACGAGTCCCAATCATAAATCAAATCCAAACTCAATTATCAATTATCGTATATCTTCTATCTCTTCTATTGATTCTCCACTTTCAATACACCGTTAGTAACAAAGTACCCTCCAACCTCGTCAATATTAACATTGATCTTGTCTTCGACTTCCCAGCTCTTAATGGACACATTTAATTCCTCAGCACCATTCCAATCCATTATTTTAACAGGCATTGGCTCATCGTGAGAAATTGTCGCTGCTTGAGCAGTAGGAATCAGTTGCGCATTTTGTAATATAAGTACAGTAAGTGCAATAGCAATCACCGTCAATACGGTTTTTAAATACCAATCATTTTTCATGATCTATCAAGTTTTAATTTTTATGAATGAGAAATCTATAACAAATATATGCCATAGCAATCTTATTATTGATTCAACGCAGGTTGAATAATATAATTACCCGAAATATCTCGAAACTATTTAATAATTTTGCAGCAGCGAAGGAATGTGTGACGTCCATTCAAAGCATTATTAAATCCTACGATTTTTAACCATATGCAAATAGCAGAAACTGAACCGGTACAGGACACCGATATCAATACCATCGAACCAAAAAAAATTACAAACGCCCTAATATCTGTTTTTGATAAAGAAAATTTATCATCAATATTAAAAGAACTGCAAAGCTTAGGGATCAAGATTTACTCCACAGGCGGTACCTACCAGTACATTGTTGATCAGCACATAGAAGCTTCCAAGGTAGAGGACCTTACAGGTTACCCTTCAATTCTGGGCGGAAGGGTGAAAACCTTGCACCCCAAGGTGTTTGGAGGAATTCTGGGCAGAAGAGATCAACAAGACGATCTCGACCAGTTAAAGGAATTCGATATTCCGGAACTTGATCTCGTCATAGTCGACCTTTATCCGTTTGAGAAAACCGTGGCCACAGAAACAGATGAAGCGGCTATCATCGAAAAAATCGATATTGGCGGGATATCCCTTATCAGGGCGGCAGCAAAAAACTTCAAGGATGTTTTGATCATTCCTTCGGTGGATGATTATAGTTTTCTACAAAACCTCTTAAAGAAGAAACAAGGTACTTCTGATCTTGAAGACCGGAAATTAATGGCTACGAGGGCTTTCGAAGTCTCATCCGGTTATGATACAGCCATCCATAACTACTTTGATAAAGAAGAAAAAGAAGCTTTCAGGCAAAGCATCAGCGAATCGAGAAAATTAAGGTATGGAGAGAACCCTCATCAGGAAGCATACTTTTTCGGAAAGCTTGACGATGCTTTTGAGCAACTACATGGTAAAGAAATATCTTACAATAACCTGGTTGACATTGATGGTGCTATCAATTTGATTGATGATTTTATAAATATCGTAGAAGACAGGGCAGTATTAGCCATCATCAAACATACCAATGCTTGCGGCTTGGCAGTTCGCGATACATTGATAGACTCATGGAAGGATGCCCTGGCCTGTGATTCGGTTTCTGCCTTTGGAGGGATTATTGCTACTAATAAAACAATCGATCTGGAAACCGCAAAAGCGATCAACGAAATATTCTATGAAGTACTTATTGCTCCCGCGTATGACGACGAAGCGTTAACAGAGCTGATGCAAAAAAAGAAAAGGACCATTTTAAAAAGAAAGGGTTCAGCCATTGGTA
The DNA here is from genome assembly GCA_022573915.1 of Bacteroidota bacterium. Lineage (GTDB taxonomy): Bacteria > Bacteroidota > Bacteroidia > Chitinophagales > JACZTA01 > JACZTA01. The sequence goes on from JACZTA010000135.1 coordinate 4,825, forward strand.
TGGCTCGACCAAAACAATTCAAGACATTGATCAATGGCGTAGTGCAACAGGATTTTGACAGTTTTATTCAGAAAGCAAAGGATTTGACGACCGTTACTGAAACTGCACCTACCGATACCGAAATACGAGATCTCTTGTTTGCAAATATTGCTGTGAAAAATTTAAAATCCAATGCTATAGCACTGGTTAAAAACGAGCAGTTGGTTGGCTGCGGGGTCGGTCAAACCTCGCGCGTAGATGCTCTGAAGCAAGCCATTGACAAAGCCGGAAAATTTAAATTCGATCTTAAGGGAGCCGTTATGGCATCAGATGCATTTTTCCCTTTTCCTGATTGTGTGGAAATTGCATGCGATGCCGGTATAACTTCCGTTTTAGAGCCGGGTGGTTCAATAAAGGATCAGGAATCAATAGATTTTTGTAATAAGAATAAAATATCGATGGTCTTTACGGGTAAAAGGCATTTTAAACATTAGAGATTCCCATTAATATATTTACTTTGTGTCATAATACGTCACGCCTGAATTATAGATAGTTATCATGGGTTTGTTTAGTTTTTTTACGGAGGATTTAGCAATTGATTTGGGAACAGCAAATACTGTTATCATTAATAAAGATAATGTGATTGTTGATGAACCCTCTATAGTTGCCTTGGATCGTAAAACGGATAAGGTGATCGCCGTTGGCCAGAGAGCCTTGCAGATGCATGAAAAGTCACATGATAATATAAGAACAATTCGTCCTCTGAAGGATGGAGTGATTGCGGATTTTAATGCGGCAGAGATCATGATTCGCGAACTGATAAAGAAAATTAAAGTCAGTAGATGGTTCAGTCCTGCATGGAGAATGGTTATCTCCATACCTTCGGGAATCACTGAAGTTGAAAAACGCGCCGTTCGGGAATCGGCTGAACAAGCAGGAGCAAAAGAAGTTTATCTGATCCAGGAACCAATGGCAGGTGCCATTGGAATAGGAATTGATATTGAGGAACCTATCGGCACTTTGATAGTAGATATCGGTGGCGGCACCAGCGATATTGCCGTCATTTCTCTTGGAGGGATCGTTTGCGAACAGTCGATAAGAATTTCGGGTGATGAATTTACCGCCGATATCCTGGACTATATGAGACGAGAGCATAACCTTCTGATCGGTGAGCGAACAGCGGAAGAGATAAAGATACATGTTGGTGCAGCATTGGATGATCTGGATGATAAACCGGAGGATTATGCGGTAAATGGGAGAGACCTGATGACAGGTATACCCAAACAGGTGGTAGTTTCTTATACTGAAATAGCACATTCTGTAGATAAGACCATCTCGAAAATTGAGGAAGCAGTGTTAAAAGCGTTGGAGATCACACCACCGGAATTGGCAGCAGACATTTATCGCACCGGTATTTATTTAACAGGTGGTGGTGCGTTACTGAGAGGCCTTGACAAAAGACTGGCCAGAAAAACAAAGCTTCCTGTACACATTGCGGACGACCCTTTGCGCGCCGTGGTAAGAGGAACGGGAATTGTGTTAAAACGGATTCCTCATTATTCTTTCCTGATGGTATAAAAACTGTCAAGCCCAATCGTATTCTTCAGCTAATTATTACTATAACGATCGATCAGGTGATGATTGTTGATTAGAAAATGACCAATAGTTTGGCTAAAAAAAATTTTAGCTATAAATTTCATAAGTAAGTGTGACTCCAATGTTGGTGATTGTCACGTGAATCTTTTCTGCAGATATGTATAAGTTATTTCTGTTCATATTACGTTTTCACTTCGTGTTCTTGTTTCTTGGTTTGCAGACGCTCTGTTTTGTTGTGATTTTCAATTACAACAATTATCACCGCTCTTATTTTATTAATACATCCAACTTTATTTCAGGCCATACCCTAAATGCAGCAAGTAGATTTTGGTCATATCTGAACCTGGTGGAAGTAAATGAGAATCTTTCGAATGAAAATGCAAATTTGCAAATGCAGGTGCAAAATAACCAGGGGTACAGTAATAGTGTTGTAAGTAACCCCAACTTTGGTGATGACAGCACAAACTTGAATAATCTTATACCAGCCAAGGTTATCAATAACTCGATAGGAAATCAACACAACTATTTTACCCTGAATAAGGGCAGCAACCATGGTATCACACCGGATATGGGCGTGATCGCACCCAGCGGACTGGTAGGTATTGTGAAACAAGTATCGCGAAATTTTTCAACCGTAGTATCAATTCTGAACACACGTATTAAAATTGGCGGTAGGATCGGGGAGAATGAGTTCACAGGAACAGTAATTTGGAAAGGTCACGACTCAAGAAAATTGAATTTGGAAACAATCCCCGTACATGCTGATGTCAGAGTCGGCTCGAACGTTGTGACCTCCGGTTACTCCTCTATATTTCCTGAAAATATTCTTATAGGAGAGATTACAAGCGTAAAAGAAATACCGGGGTCTGCTTTCTATGAGATAGAGTTGACCCTTTCAACAAACATGCAGTCGCTCAATTATGTTTACGTCACCGATTTTATCTTAAAAACTGAAAAAGATAATCTCGAATCGGAATCCTATGCTGACTAAAGTCCTCAGATCAAACTTGATCCGATTTCTTGGACTACTTTTTTTCCAGGTCATCATATTAAACGAGATTCATGTGCATGTACCGATAATCCCTTATTTCTATGTTTTGTTTATTATCCTGATGCCTTTTGGAATCTCACCGGCTTTATCACTGATCCTCGCATTTGCACTTGGACTTAGCGTAGACATGTTCTCAAATACCGGGGCAATCCATGCGGCGGCGGCTGTACTGGTAGCATTCGTACGTCCTTATACGCTTAAGGCCATGAAACCGGTGATGGGATATGAAGATCTGGTGAGGCCGGGAATGAGAAAATTGGGCTTTAGCTGGTTTGTTATGTATTCTGCATTATTGATCATACTTCACCACTTCGCATTATACTTTTTAGAAGTGTTCACTTTCACGGAGGTATTGTTCACACTTTCAAGAATAATGGGAAGTTCATTAATAACCTTGTTTCTTGTTTTGATTTTTGAATTTTTGTTCCAGTCCAAAAATAATTAGTGTAGTGGAAATTGCTAATAGAAGGAAACTCGTCATTCAGGCCATCATTGTCCTTATCGTCTTGGTGTTCATTGCCAGGCTATTCTACATCCAACTCATAGATGATAAGTATAAAGACCTTGCTAATGACAATGTGGTGAGAAAGAAGGATGTATACCCTCCACGTGGATTTATTTATGACAGAAACGGGGCCTTGATGGTTGGCAATGCACCTATGTACGATCTCATGGTAGTCCCCTACCTGGTGAAAGAACTTGATACGATCAAGTTTTGCAATCTTATTGGGATTGAAAAAAAAGAATTCATCGATAAGCTTGAAAAGGCTTCAAAATACACCCGCTATACATCAAAATATAAACCATCTGTATTCATAAAACAGATACCGAAAGAAACCTATTCCAACTTACAGGAATATCTTCACGCGTTTCCGGGCTTTTATGCAAGAATCCGAACTGTTAGGTATTATTTGTCTAAAAATGCTGCGCATATACTTGGTTATATCGGTGAGGTAAACCAGCAGCAGATTGATTCTTCAGATACGTATAGATTAGGAGACTTTATTGGAGTCACAGGGATCGAGTTGGCGTATGAGAATGATCTTAGAGGTCAGAGAGGAGTCAAGCATGTGTTGGTGGATGTTCATAACAGGGAGCAGGGGAACTTTAACGATGGTGCGTTGGACGTTGATGCTATTGCAGGAAATCATTTGACCAGTACCTTAAATGTTCAACTTCAGGAGTATGGAGAGAAACTCATGTTGAACAAGATTGGAAGCATAGTGGCTATAGAGCCTTCATCCGGAGAGATCCTTGCGATTTTGAGTAGTCCCACTTATGATCCAAACGATTTTGTAGGCAGAAACAGGGGAATAGCTTTCAAAGCGCTAAGTATGGACTCCTTGAAACCTTTGTTCAACCGCGCGACTATGGGTACCTATTCCCCCGGCTCATCCTTTAAATTGGTTATGGCTTTGATAGGATTACAGGAAGGAGTGGTTTCACCAAACTACGGGGTGGTTTGCAATCAAGGATATTTTTTCAGCGGAACTTCCGTCAGATGCCATAACCACCTTCCGGCTAGTAACATTTCTAAAGCCGTGCAGTATTCTTGCAATGCATATTTCTGTAAATTGTTTAGGAGGGTTTTTGAACAAAAGAAATTCGAGAACTCTGATGCGTCACTAAGTAAGTGGGGCGAGTATCTTGGTGAATTTGGACTAGGAAATAAGTTACTTACAGATGTGGCTGAAGAGGTTAAGGGAGTGGTTCCTACGAGCGATTATTACAATAAACTTTATGGAAAAAACAGATGGTATTCCACGACTATTATTTCCTTAGCTATTGGTCAGGGCGAATTAGATATGACACCTATTCAAATGGCAAATGTCATGGCCATCATAGCAAACAGAGGTTATTATTATTCGCCACATCTTGTAAAATCAATATACAAGGGTGACCTGAAACCTGGTATTATAGAAACTGAACTTCACGTAACCTCTATTGACAAGAAACATTTTAATCCTGTGGTTAATGGTATGGAACAGGCCGTTGCACACGGTACGGCACGCCTGGCGATAATAAAGGGAATTACCGTGTGCGGAAAAACGGGAACAGTAGAAAATTCCCAAGGCGAAGATCATTCTGTTTTCACAGCCTTTGCCCCAAAAGAAAACCCAAAGATCGCCATCGCTGTTATAGTGGAGAATGCCGGCTGGGGCGGGTCATGGGCCGCACCAATTGCCAGTTTGATGATAGAAAAATACTTAACGGATTCCATATCGACCTCAAAACTATGGCAAGAGGAACGAATATTGGACGCAAATTTTATTCAATAGAGTAAATTCCGTATGGCGCTCGCAAAAGAAAATCTGATCAATAGAATAGACTGGACGCTGATCATAGTTTATCTTTTACTTGTATTCATGGGCCTTGGAAATATTTTTGCCTCAGAATACGGAGACATCAAACAATTCACATTTGACTTCCGCTCAAACTTTGAGAAGCAATCACTTTGGATCGCTTTTTCGTTGTTAGTCGCCACGAGTTTGATTATCATCGACAGTAATTTTTACCCATCCATTGCATTCGTCTTATACGCAATCATGTTGCTTCTGCTGGTTGCGGTGTTGTTTTTTGGACAGGAGATAAGCGGGTCTAAGTCGTGGTTTGTAATGGGTCCGGTAAAGATTCAACCTGCGGAATTTGCAAAACTAGCGACTAATCTTGCGCTTGCAAAATTTGTTGGTTCACGAACGTTCCAATTTAAACTCGTTAAAAACAAATTGATCATGTTAACCTTACTGATGCTGCCGGTAGGGTTGATACTTCGGGAGGGCGAAACAGGATCGGCACTCGTATATGCTGCATTCATATTAGTTTTATACCGGGAAGGATTATCGCATTGGGTGCTGATAATTATTGGCCTTTTATCCATATTATTCCTTTTGGCCTTAACCTTAAACAAGTTTGTTTTAGTTGCCTCCATTTTTGGACTTGGGCTTATTGCAGCATATTTCTTCAGGAAGAATAGATTCAACATTGTTGGCACAGGTCTTATTGTCACGGTGGCGATCTCTTTTGTGCTCCTGGTGGATTTTGGGTTTAATAAAGTACTCAAACCATATCAGCAGGAAAGGATTAATGTTTTGCTTGGACAGGAATCAGATGTATCAGGTGCTGCCTATAATATTACGCAGTCTAAAATTGCGATAGGTTCGGGTGGATTGATAGGTAAAGGATTTC
>JACZTA010000136.1 GCA_022573915.1 Bacteroidota bacterium
CTTCACTTGGCTGTACGGTCGGCAACCCGGACGAGGGCGCCCCCCTTCGTCCACCACTTCGCAAACTACGAAGGGCAGCTAGATCAGCCCTTGTCGGCTAGCGTTTACCGAAGACCTGGGGCGGGCTGCTTGGCTAGACACCCGTCCCACGAGGCGCGGCTGTCGGTCGAGCGGAATGGGCGAGTTGGGGCGGGCTAGAGCGAATCGAGAAAGGCTAGCAGGGCGGCTTGGTCGGGGGTGGGGAGTTCGCGGTAGTTGGTGGTGGCGGTTTGGGCTTCGTTGCCGTGGCGGAGGATGGCCTCGAGCGGGGTGGCGGCGGAGCCGTCGTGGAGGAAGGGGCGGCGGAAGCGCAGTCCCCAGAGCGCGGGCGTGCGGATCTCGTTGGCCAGGGCGGCGGCTTGCGGGATGCCGTCTCCGGTGGCTACGTCGTGCAGCAGCAGGTCGGAATAGAGCGCTACCGGGCGGCGGTCGAAGACCGGGTTGGTGTCGGGTCCGGTCATCAGGATGGGAATGTGACAGCTCGTGCAACCGACGGCGGCGAAGATGGTTTCGCCGCGGACGGCGTCTTGAGCGAAGGCTGGGTCGCCGGGCGAAAGTCGTTCGATCCATCTTAATCCTCCTTCGCTTGTTTTCCACGTGCTATCTGAGTTATGTTTCAAATGAAGTCTGAAGTTCTTTCCGCCCGACCAACTTCCATATACATCCCCCTTATTTTCCTCTAAAAAACCTTCGAATTCATCATGATCGATGTGTAAGTACAGTTCTGCATTTTTATTTTGGGCGGTGTCGGTATTGGTTATTCGAATCTTACAGAGTATAACAGTTGGATCGTCAAGATCAATTTCATTCAAGTCACCATCCAATGGATATAAAAACGCTGTTTGTTCGTAATGAATCGCCAAAGCTTGCCACGTAGTAGTCAAGACCGGAATATATCCATCGATCAATTTCCTGCCGGTTCTGTACTCTTTAGGAGGTAGATTTAGATTGAAATTCAAATAATAACCGCTCCATAGTTTACGCTTGGTATCTCGCTCACTAACCGGCAGCTGGTACGTACATTTCCAATTGGCTTTTTCGCCTCCCACCCGGAACTCTCCATTGGGCATTTGCTTGAACACGTTGCGGTTATGGGGGAGGCCATGCACAAAGTTCAATGGTTCCTTTATAGGCATGTCCTTCCACGCATTTTCGAGTGTCTGTTCCGGATGATCAAACACGCGGTCATAAACCGTTCTTGAACTTCCATTCTCGATTTGAGTTTTATACTGATCAATGGTTGTATTGTCTCCTTTCTTTGTGATCAGCACGCCGAGATCTTTGATATATATCCGTTCGCCCTTAGCAATGTCGCTTGCTCTAAATGAAAACTGCAGTTCGCCCAGACTCACAGACACTACAGTATTATCATAGCTTTGGTCATCAGGATCAAGCGCGTACCGCAAATCAGCCTGTATTCCTTGCATTTCTGCACTATTAATGAGCCATTGCTCACCTGCATTCAGTTTAATGTCTTCGCCTGTTAATGTCCGGATCCCGGTGATCAAACCATTTTGGGCACGTATTGTACCTTTATAAACACCGGTACTGTATTCCACTCCTTTTCTTTCTGGTTTCTCCCATCGAATTGTAAGGGAAACGTCATGATAAACGGACTCTGTTAGTACCTTAAATTGTACTGGCTTGGCGAAAGGCTCGGATGACTTCAATCTGACTTTCAGTGTTTTTATATAATTAACCGGTACACCATTATTTTTATCAAGATCCAAATCATGATAGATCTTGAACTCTTTGATCAATCTATCCAGTGTTTTAAAAGTGATAGCCCATCTGTTGGAATTGGCGTTAAGAATAACTTCCGCATCAACCCATCTACCTTTTGTCCAGTCATCGTTTTGATCCCACCCGGTAACACCCGCTGCTTTTTTTACATCTGAAAGTCCATTCCATGTGTTATGCCAGAATTGTACTTTGAAAGTATTTGGATCCGGAACATTTGTGTTCGGATCGAACTCAACTATCAATTCGCTGATCTTCTTGGGTTCACTCCAGTAGAGTCCGTAAGTCGTTTGTTCACTGTTGCGTATCTCACTGACTGCAAAGGGTGCAGCGTCAAAATTACCTTTGGCCAGTGCAGTGTTTGATGAGAAACAAACTGCAATAACTGACACGTAGAGAAAAGAGATAGTGAAAAAACGCATATAAAATTTCATAATGGCTGATGAAAATACGTATACCAGCGCACTTTGCGTATTGTTGGTTGCAGTTATTTAATTACTTAGATTTCTTGATCTCGATCCATTTGAAATAGTTCCAGGCTGATTTCTTTTTTAATCTTATCGGTTATTTCATTTTTGCAAGCAACAAACATTGGTAAATCCTCGGCTGTCGTTATACACCAATCGATACTTGTTGGGAAAAGGAATGTTCCAAAATCGAAACTGAATGAATTTTGAAGTTTGAAATATTCTTCCAAGCTTATGTTCTTGTATTCTTGTTTTGGATTTTCATCGAAGGGCCATCTGGAGATATCTTCAACGAATAAGTTTAAATTCTGTCCTTTGGATAATCTTTCGATAGACTCCTTTAAATTTAGGTTGCTGCTCTTTTCAAGAATTGAAACTCCCGGTGTATCTTTTATTTGATAAATTATTTTTCGCGAATAAGGAAGATTGAAACGTTCAGCTAATTCACTTAAGCTTATTTGTCTGTATAAGCTCTCCTTTCTTTGGTTTGAGAATAGGTTAAATTTCTTTTCAATTTTTATTCGCGCATTCGTTTCTTCGATCGTTTCATTTTTTTCAGGAAATTCGTCGAAGGGAAAATCATCTATTATCCCTATATCCCAGTGTAATTCAAAATAACAATCAAAGACATCCGGAATAAAATCTTCAATCTTAGTCCAGGAATTTTGGTCGCGTGTTTTATAAAATTGCTTTATCCAATCGAATACTTCCACTTCTCACAATTATTAGTACTTAGAGTTTTGACTCCCAATAGTTATGCCAGTATTTGTTTAAGCCTTCTATTGGCTGATGCGGAATGGTTGTGAAATCTGAGTTGATGTTTTCAATATTCCCGGAGTGATTCGAATCCAATACCAGCAGTGCCCCCAACGCTGCAGTATTTTTCAAGGCGCTTACTTTCAAATTGAGGTCTGCGTAAAAAGCCGCAAGTAATTCTAAAAAGATATTGTTTTTACTGAACGCGCCTTCAATAAATAAATCTCCTGCTGACATTTCTTCTTTCGATAAATCAATCGAGATCTTTTGGAGACAGGCAAGATCCAGTATCAACTGGTGATATGCCGACAGGTGATCATCGAAGGCTGTTAGATCCCACTCTTCTATAGATCCCAATCTGACAGGCCCCGAATTAGCCAGATGTGCAGGGTTTAATTGATTGCCGGAGACAAGGAGTTTTTCGATCAGGTTCTTATCGAAATGGAAATTCTTATAGAAATCCGGTTGCAGGTCAAAATGTTTTGCGATCCGTGACGATTGGTATTCATGTTCCTTTCCCAAAAAGATCCTCGAAGCTTTAACCGGATTTCCATCTGTGGTCATATAATATAGGCAGTCACGTCGAAGATCATCTTCGGTAATCTCTCGATTTGAAAATGGATTAAAAGTAATGCACCAGGTTCCCGTGGAGCAAAGTAGAAACGGTTCTTTATTGGTGATCAGATACGGAATCAAAGCTGCTGAGCTGTCGTGGACCCCGTTGCCGACAAAGACTTCCGAATCGCCTGCCTGAATTTTATTATTGATGGCACTTTTGTTCACATCAGGAAAAATGTTTTGCAGGTTCTCCTCTTCAATCCATTCATGATATTTATTTTTTTTGAAGTTCCAAAGTGAGGTGTGACAACCAATGCTTGTGTATTCAGTTACTGCGTTCTTTGTCAGTAAATAGGAAAGAAAATTCGGAAGATGAAGAGAATATTTTATTCGCCGGAAAAGTTCCGGTTTATTAAATTTCAACCAATAAAGCTGCATTCCTGAGTTTAACATTCCCAACGAAGGGGAGGCGGTTTCAATGCTTATATCACCGTGAATATTCCTAAACTGTTCTCGCAAACGTTCAGGATATTCTTTAAGATAATTATACATTGGGGTGAGTGGTTCACCATGCTCATCCAAATGCACCATGCTGGCTCCATAAGCTGTAAAGTTGACGGCTTCAAGGGTGATCGCAGGATCTTTTGACACGGTCTCCCACTTTTCCAGGATCCATTCTTTGATCTTCGGAAGGTCGTCGCATTTATCACCGTCCTCATCTTTGATTTCATCAAATTGTATTGAATCTGCAAAGACGATCCTATAATCCTTATCAAAAAGAAAGAATTTCTTGTTGGTCTTTCCTATATCGAAAATGAGCTTAAGTGGTTCCAACTTGTCAGGTTCAAATGTTGAGTAAAATCACAGACCTGTAGCAATTGTTTGGGTCCCCCTTTCCTTGACCAGGTTATTTCTAATATCTAATTCTCTATAAACTGCAATTGGATCTATGGCAGCATTACTTCTTAGCCTTGCTTCTCTTAGCAGGGGCCGCACATCCGTCTTGAAGGCATCTTGTAAGATCTCTTGCGCCACAACCGGGTCATTTGAATTCTGTGCACCTGATAATTTGTTGCGGTCGATTAATAATGCCTGCGCAAATGCGTTACGAATCGCTTCAAGCGATTGGATCAGGTCTTCGAGCGGATCTTTCACATTATGACTGGCATCTATCATCCATGACCAGGAATTATCCTTGATCCCTTCCACCAGTTCGATAAATATTAAGAATAGCTGATAAGGTTTGATCGAACCTACAGTCAGATCATCATCGGCATACTTAGAATCATTAAAATGAAAACCGGCTAGTTTTCCTTCCATGATCAATCGCGAAACGACTTGCTCAATATTCATATTGGGTAAATGATGGCCCAGATCTACCAGGCACAAGGCTTTTTCGCCCAGCTTATTGGCAAGAAGCAATGAGCTTCCCCAATCATTCACAACTGTAGAGTAAAAATTAGGTTCAAAGGGCTTATGCTCGAGGAACATTTTCCAGTTATCCGGTAATGTTTTATAGATCTGCTCCAGGCTCTTTAACGTTCGTTCAAATGCCCCGGCAAAATTCTGTTGTCCGGGAAACGTTGAACCATCCGCCAGCCAAATGGTGATCGCATCTGCATCAAGAGATGCACCCAATTCAATCACTTCGACATTATGCCGGATAGCCTGATCCCTGACTTTGGAATCGGTATGACTCAATGAGCCAAATTTATAGGAGTGCTCTTGTCCATCTTTATCCTGAAATGTATTGGAATTGACTGAATCGAAGGAGATACCCAGTTCTGTAGCTTTTTCTTTAGCTGCAGATGTGTCCTCCGGGATATCCCAGGGCAGGTGCAAGGAAATTGAATCACATGCTCCGGTAATTTTATGCAGCAAACCAATATCGTCCAGTTTCTCATTTAAGTTTCCCGGCTCGCCACCTATAGGGAATTTTCCAAACCTGGTTCCGCCTGAACCCAAAGCCCAGCTGGGAATGGTTATTTGAAATTTGGATATCTGATCAAGTATTCCCTCAAGGTCTATACCTTTCTTTCCAAGCTCATCGCTTATGTATGCGAGCTGGTCCTGATGAGATTTTTCTGAATCGGAATTGTGAGAATCAATTATAGTCTGGTCTATAATCATATTTTTTACTGGTTATTTTTCTCGGTTGCCTTTGGATATTTCCAGCCATAGGCTGGTCCGCCTCCGGCGGAAACATTCAAAATTTCTCATCTTACGAACGCATCCGCAATCCCGCCATCCACATTCAACACATTCCCGGTACTCTTCGACAAGGATCCGCTTACAAATATATAGACTGCATCTGCAATATCTTCAGGAAGAATCTCCTCATTCAACAAGGTTCGCTTGGCATAGAATGCAGGAAGTTCATTCAGCTTGATGTTGTAGGCTTTTGCCCTGCTCTTTGCCCAGCCATCATTCCAGATATTACTTCCTTTTATCACTGCATCCGGATTGACCACATTCACCCGAATTTTATCCTTGCCTAATTCTGCCGCCAGCAATCTTGACATATGCAATTGCGCACCTTTTGCAGTTCCGTAGGCCACATTGTTGGGTCCCGATACCAGGGCATTCTTACTTACAATGTTGACTATATCGCCTCCAATTTTCTGTTTTTGCATGATAGATACAGCATGTTTAGTGACTGAAAACTGGCCTTTCACCATCACATCATGCAGCAAACTCCATTCGGTATCACTAGTTTCTGTTAAAGAATGCGATCGTGCCAGTCCTGCAGAGTTTACAAGTATATCCAATCCGCCAAACATCAAACTGATATCTGACATGGCTTTCTTGATGCCGGCTTCACTCGTGAGTTCCATCTCAATATGGTTGATGTTTTCTTCACCTGTTGCCTCCAGGATATCTTCCCTGCTTTTATTCAAATGCCGCTTGTCATTATCGGCCAGGATCACGCAGGCTCCTTCTGCTGCAAATCTTTTAGCGACCGCTCTGCCGATTCCACCTGCTGCACCTGTAACCAAGGCAATCTTTCGCGACAAAGATTTTTCCTTAGGCATGCGTTGGAGTTTGGCTTCTTCGAGCAGCCAATACTCGATATCAAATGCTTCCTTAGCGGGTAATGCTTTATAGGTCGAGATCGCTTCAGCGCCTTTCATGACATTAATGGCATTGATATAAAACTCACTCGAAACACGGCTGGTTTGCTTGTTTTTAGCAAAGGTGAACATGCCGATGCCTTTCCAAAGTATTACAACCGGATTGGGATCCCGCATCGCCGGACTATTGGAGCGTTTGTTCTTTTTATAGTATGCCTTGTAATCTTTTCGATAGGCAATGAATTCTTTGTTCAATTTATTTGAAATGCGAAGGCTGTTTGAGACATCTTCATCCGGTTTCAAGGACAGAACCATGGGGCGGATCTTGGTGCGCAGGAAATGATCGGGGCAACTAGTTCCTAAGCGCGCTAAGCGTTTCAGATCCTTGCTGTTTACAAATTCGAGAACTCTTTCGTCATCTGCAAAATGACCAATCATCCTTGAATGCGAGGAACAGTATCCTCTTAGTATGGACATGATCGATTTAGCTTGCTCAGTTCTCTGTCTTTTGCTCAGAGATTTTATAGTAGCTCCACCAAAAGGTTTTCGTTTTTGCTTATATTTTTTAGCCAGATAAACGGAAGCTTTTTCAATTACATCAAGGCTATTCAAATAACATTCGTAAGAGGTTTCTCCCCAGGTGAATAAACCATGTGCGCCTAAAATTATCCCCTGCGCTTTAGGGTTTTTCTTAACAGCTTCTTCCAGTTGAAGTCCCAGGTCGAATCCCGGCCTCTGCCAGCCCACCCATGCGATCTTACCTTTGAATAAGTACTTGGTGATCTTCTCGCCATCTTTTGCGGCGGCAATAGCAATGATGGAATCGGGATGGAGGTGATCTATATGTTTGAATGGAAGGAAAGCATGCAGGGGAGTATCTATTGAACCAGCTCGTGTATTCAGGTTAAAGGTACAATGGGAGAGGTAAGCCACCATCTCGTCTTCGTACTTGATTCCGCGATACTTCTTTTTGAGTGCATGCAGCTTGTCGAGGTACATGCTCGCCAAACCGGCTTTATTCAAGCTGCCGAGATCACCACCTGATCCTTTCACCCAAAGTACCTCTTGCCTGGATCCATCCAGTGGATCTCTTTCGAAAGTCTTTGTGCTTGTATTACCCCCTGCGAAGTTGGTTATTCTGAGATCTGCACCCAGTAGATTGGAACGATACAGCAATAATTTTACCTCATCCTTTCCAAAGGATCTTGCTTTGCTTTTGTTCCAGAGGTAGTCAACGTATTTGAATCTTCTCACGGTACGAGTAGCCATAATCAACTTAAAATTAAGGAAATTAAGTCCAAGTCATATAAGAGTTGAAATGCTATGAGCGCAATGCGGTAGAGCACCGTGAAAATGCTTCAAACAATCTGCTGAATTTATTGATTTTCCCGTTTTTAAAAATGTAAGTTTTCTTATGGGCAAGGACAAAATTTGAGTTCAAAAACGGCGAAAAATCGTAAACTAGGCTCACGAGCCTAGGTTGGACCCCACCCCCTCTCTTGGTTCATAAATTCGGATATTCAGTTAGATGAAATTTGGATACGCTTACACGTTTATTGCCAACGGAGAATAAATTGCTGCTGGAAAATTGTTAAAGTTTGTATACCCTGCAGCGTGCAAAAGGTAAAATTTAGTTGGTCTGGGTTTGGAGGTTCCGACATGATAAGAATGGATTTTCGGTACAGCCCGGAACTTGTTGAACTAATGAAGCAGATACCCGGTTGCTGGTGGAATGCACAAGAAAGATGCTGGATGACCACCTTCACTCCCTCCAGATTAAACCAGGCATTTCATATACTGGAATCCCATGCAGAAATTGATTCAAGTGAGCTCGATAAGTATGTTACGATCAATCCCAAGAAGCAGCTAAAACCTGCGATTAAGAAGCGCTTACCACGGGTCTTAATTGGAAAACTGTTAAAACTTAAATACTGGATGCTGGATAAGCGTTACAGTCAAAATACCATCTCATCATATATAAGTATGTTGGAGATCTTCTTCAGTTATTTCAAGGACAAGAAACCGGAAAAAATTCGAAACGGGGATATTATCCGTTTTAATAATGAATTTATTTTGAAGAAGGGGTATTCGGCATCCTACCAGAGACAGATGATCAATGCCATAAAGATGTTCTATAAGAGAGTTCAAGAAAAGGAGCTGGTACTTGATGATATTCAACATCCGAGAAGGGAAAGGAAATTACCAAACGTATTGGCAGTGAAAGAAGTGGCTAGCATTCTTTCCAAGTGCAGAAATCTGAAACATAAAGCAGCTCTCTCCCTGATCTATGCTTGTGGATTGTGGCGAGGAGAACTAATTTCCCTGCAAATATTGGACATTGATTCTTCAAGGCATTTACTGTTGCTGCGAAATACGAAAGGTAACAAGGACAGGATAGTACCCATATCGGACAAATTATTAGTTCTTCTTAGAACCTATTACAAAAGGTACAAGCCAATAAATTACCTGTTCAACGGAGCTATAAAGGGGCATCCTTACTCAGACACAAGCCTTCAAAAGATTTTAAAGAAAAGTGTTAAATTAGCTGGTATCAGGCGTAACGTAACGTTACATTGGTTACGTCATAGTTACGCTACCCATTTATTAGAGAGTGGTACCGACCTGAGATATATCCAGGAACTTCTGGGTCATAAAAGCAGTAGGACAACAGAGATATATACGCATGTGAGCACGCGTAGCTTACAGCAGATCAGATCTCCATTTGACGATTTATTCAAAGACGATGAAAATATATAAGGAACATTTTTACCGGGCTACATACTGCATAACAACTAAAATGGGTTGGTTATGTAGAAAGAATAAGTAAAAAGGTATTCATATAAATAAGTTAGCAAATATTCCACAATGAAAAGCTTTATATACTTTACTTCATGTTTAGTACTTTTTTCTTGTTCAACAAAACCAGAAGAAAAAGTAGAAAGTGAAAAATATGAAATAGCTGAATTAGCCGAACAAGTTGAGATAAATAAAACTGAAGAATATGACATACACGAAAAAATTGAAGGTTTTCAATCAGAGTTAAGACTTGGAAAAACGGACTGGAACCTTGAAGAAACGTTTACTGATTCCTTAGAATTTATTGAATATAATACCGACTATGATTATTGGTACGCTGTATTTAAAAACAAAGAAGGAAAAGAAATAGCACTATATACTAATACAGAAATAGATAATTTCTATCAGAATAGAGATTTTGTTGTAAAATGGCGGGTAGGAAAATTTTCTGAAGCCGGAGAAGGAGAGGCCATTTATTATTCGGAGAAGCTAGTATCCTATAATATGTTAAACTCTTCCTCTTCTTTTGAGAAATTTCTAAAACAATTTTCCGAAACCTATTCCAATGGCAAACCGGCAGACATAAACAAATACATTCATTCTTATCAGGAACTAACCTCTACCTACAAAAATGGTTTGTATTGTATAGATGGAAGGCCAGATGACCTCCCCAAACCAGAATATTTCGCTGAAGATTACACTGTTACAAGTGAGAAACCTGAAGGCGATTTTTGTGAAGGCTATGAAGGAGTTAAAGACGGGTTGTATTATGAGTTTTTTGATGAAGCTCACGATTTATTTCCCAGAGTCTATGACTTTAGTGAGGAGGGAGGGACCGAAAGATCACTATATCTTACCGAAAATATATTGTATCAGTATTTTGCCAAGATTAAAGTAATAACAGAGCAAGAATTTAACCGACACCTCTACTTCTTTAAAGAGCAAGATCGATGGTTTTTTTGGGTAGAAGATTTTTGCGATTGCTCAGCATAAAGAACAATTTGCTAACAAAAAATAAAGCACATTGAAACGATGCTTTATTCAAACCGTTAGCAAATATTCCACAATGAAAAGCTTTATATACTTTACTTCATGTTTAGTACTTTTTTCTTGTTCAACAAAACCAGAAGAAAAAGTAGAAAGTGAAAAATATGAAATAGCTGAATTAGCCGAAC
>JACZTA010000137.1 GCA_022573915.1 Bacteroidota bacterium
CAATACTTGCCGGATGAATACGGCCATCAGACACCAATCGTTGCATGGATATCCTGGCAATCTCCCTGCGCAAAGGGTCAAAACCTGAGATCACAACTGCCTCAGGTGTATCATCTACTATTATCTCGACACCGGTAGCTGCTTCCAAAGCGCGAATATTACGCCCCTCTCTCCCGATTATCTGTCCTTTTACATCATCCGAGTCTAAGTTGAATACAGAAATTGCATTTTCAATTGCCTGTTCGGCTGCTGTACGTTGGATGGTTTGAATGATGATCTTCCTGGCTTCCTTACTCGCTTTCTGCTTAGCCTCGTCCTGTATGGTTTTGACATAGGACATCGCATCGGTTTTGGCCTCCTCCTTAAGCGCTTCCATAAGCTGAGCTTTAGCATCCACAGCACTCAAATTGGATACCTTCTCCAGCTTTTGAATATGCTCATCATGTTGCTGCTCCAGCTCCTTCCTTTTTACAGAGACCAGGTCAAGTTGCCGGTTTAATGTTTGTTTCGTAGAAGTTATTTCGCCTTCTTTTCGCTGGACTTGCTCCAATTTCTGATTAAGGTCATTTTGCTTATTCCTTATCTTGTTTTCATTTTCAAGAATCTCCCTCTTTCGGGCCTCAACCTTCGTGTCAAATTCGGCTTTTGATACTAAGAATTGTTCCTTTGCTTCAAGAAGTTTGTCCTTTTTAAGATTCTCTCCATCGTGCTTCGCGTCATCCAGGATTTGTTCCGCTTGCATTTGGGCCCGCATCTTTACCTTTTTCAGAATATTTGCAAAAAGCAACCTTCCAATGACCACTCCCAGAACCACACCAACCACTCCGGTAATTATCAAACTGATATTTTCCATGATCGTTCTTTTAATCCCTTGCACATGCACGAAGTGCCATGACAAGTACGGGTGAATTAAACTAAAAAGTGGAATACCTCTTACCGGGAGGCAATGCTGGTAAAGGAAGGATAAATTCTAACTCAAATAGTTGATCATTTCTTTAATGCTGAATCAACTATGTTCTCTATTTCATTCAACTTATCTATGAAATCCTGATCTTCTGTAACAACGTTTTCTTTATTTTTCGATGCCTCTATCGCAAAAGTCAAAGCACTCATTGCTAAAAGATCCTGCTTGTCTGCAGCATAAGTATCCTTAAACTCCATCATTTTCTCATTTACCATTTTTGCCGCCTTTCTCACTCGCTCTTCTTCCTCCGCATCAATTTTCATAGGATAATGTTTATCCGCGATTAATACCTTAACGGACAATTCCTTCTCCGGTATTTGAGTTTCCACTAGTTAATTATTTAATAAAGCAATGCATTTATCAATTTCATGAATAAATTCATTGATTTTATTTTTTACTATAGTCGCATCTTCTTTTGAATGCGAAAATTCCTTGGCAAGTTTGACTGTTTTAAAACTCTCCCCAAGTTCAGTTATCACGCTGGCGCTCTTTTTATTCTCCTCTAGTAATTTTTCATTCCTTTCCACTAAGGTAGACTTTTCTTTCAATAACAGGTCGTACCTGTCATCCATCATCTGAATCTTATTCTTAATGCTTTCGAGCTGTACTTTTAATTCACTCATAACACTACCTGATCTTTGCGTTTAAACTCGTTTCAAATTTAGCAATCAATTTGGTAATAACCTTATCAATATCAACATCAGTCAGCGTTTTCTGATCATCCTGAAAAACCAAACTGATCGCATATGATTTTTGACCTTTCTCGATCTTCTCCCCCTCATACACGTCAAACAAATTGATCTCTCTCAAAATCTTGTTGTTGACTTCAAATGCTAAGTTCTTGATCTCTTCAAAAGATACCCCACTATTTATTTGCAAAGCCAGATCTCTTCGAATCTGTGGTACCTTCGGTATCTCCTGATATGTTATTTGATTCTCCTCAATTTCCTTCAAAATAAGATCCCAGTTAAAGTCAGCATAAAACACTTGCTGGTCGATATCAAACACATCCAGAACCTTATTATTCAGCTCACCAAAGGTAACTAAAATTGAAATCTTATTTAATGAATATTGCAAACCATAACTGAAGATTTTACTGCCTTGCAGCTCCTCAGATTTTATGGTTAATCCAAGCGATTTTAACACAGTTTCCACGAATGATTTCAGATGGAAAATATCAACTTTAGCGCTAGGAACATTCCAGCTTTCGCCGGTTTTATTCCCTGATAACACCAACACCAGTCTTTCTCTTTCTATGAATTTATCTTCAAATCGCTTCGCACCGGTATCCTGATTATATGTTTTACCAAATTCAAAGAGCTTCAGATGTAGTTTATTTCTATTCAGGTTATAGCGGATGGTTTCCAATGCAGAGAAAAGAAGGTCGGGACGTAACACGTTCAATTCCGAATTGGCCGTATTTAAAAGCTCAACGTATGACTCATTCTCATTCTCATTCTCATTCTCATTCTCATTCTCACTATTTGAATAATCAAATTTCTTAAGATAATTTGAATTTATAAATGAGTTATTCATCATTTCAAAAAAACCATTAGCAGCTAGTAGATTTGCTACATTATCATTGACCCGGTCTTTTCCTGCTTTTCCGAGAGGGATGATAAGTCCTTTCGTGCTTTTACCGGTTTGTTGCGATACGCCGTAATTGATCTTATTCGTGAACTCGATATTATTATAACCATAAAGACGGAGCACTTCTTCAACAACATCAGCAGGCCTTAATACATCGTACTTATAGGCCGGAATTTCCAAAGTGAGCACGCCGTCGTTTTCATTTTTGATCTTAATATCCGCCGCTTCGATTATGGTTTTGATCAATTTATCTTCTATATCCTGGCCAATCAGATTTTTAATATAGTCCAACTTCAGGCTTACAGTGTGAGGCTTTATCTTATTTGGATATATATCCACCACATCTGAAGAAACGGTTCCACCGGCAATCTCTTTTATCAAAGCTGCAGCCCGCTTGAGTGCATCCACGGTTATTTCAGGATCAATACCTTTTTCGAATCTCAGCGAAGCATCTGTTTTCAATCCATGATACACAGAGGTTTTTCGAATAGTGCTTGGATCAAAATAAGCGCTCTCCAAGAAGATGTCTTTAGTTTTTTCTGTCACACCCGATTTGAATCCACCAAATACCCCGGCGATGCACATCCCTTTCTTACCATCACATATCATCAGATCAGAGCTCGTGAGCTTTCGTTCCACTTCATCAAGGGTTTTGAAAACGGTTCCTTCTTTCTCCTGTCGGACAACAATTTTATTTCCGGAGATCTCATTCACATCAAAAGCATGCAGTGGCTGCCCGTATTCCCATAAAACGAAATTGGTGATGTCTACAATATTATTCTTTGGCCTCACTCCTATACTTCGTAATCGCTTCTTAAGCCAGGCAGGCGATTCTCCTACCGTAATATCGGAGATGGTAACTCCCGCGTAACGGGGACAAGCATCATGATCTTGCACTTCCACCTCAATGGTGAGATCGGTATTATCAACTTTAAAGCTTGAGTGATCGGGAAGCGACAATTTATATTTTCCCTTTCCAAATACGCTCAAATAAGCGTAAAGATCTCTGGCTACGCCAAGATGTGACATGGCATCCGCTCGATTCGGAGTGATCCCGATATCAAAGATGTAATCATTGGAAATATCAAAATACTCACCGGCATCCCCGCCGACTTTAACATTATCGGGTAGTACAATTATCCCCTCGTGAGCATCGCTTAATCCAATCTCGTCCTCAGCACAGATCATTCCTTCGGAATCCACCCCTCTCAGTTTTGCATTTTTTATCTTAAATGGTTTCCCGCCAAATGGATGCAGTGTTGCGCCCACTTTTGCCACAATAACCTTCTGGCCATTACTGATATTAGGTGCCCCACAAACAATTTGCAATGGTTTGTTATTGCCAACATCTACCGTCGCAACCTGTAATTTATCCGCATCAGGATGTTTTTCCAACCCGGTCACCTGCCCAATAACCAGTCCGTCCAACACAACCTCAACTGCATGCTCTGTTTCTACTTCCAAACCAATATTGGTAAGTATTTCGGAGGTTTCTTCACCGGGCAAACTGATATTCAAGTATTCTTTAAGCCAATTATAGGATATATCCATAACAGATTATTCGTGCAACGAAATTAAGGAATAAATTGAAAAACTTTGAGTATTCAGTGTTAGTTGAAAGGCTTTTGGATGGCCTGAAGTACTTCAAAGTCATTGGTGAACTGGTTCACAAAGGCAATTATCCTACAATTAGCCTGGCTCCATTCGGCAGGAATATTTCCAAGAAAGAATTCCTGAATAATAATACGGCCTGCTACTTGTGAATGTTGGATCTTAAAACCATTAAATGGAGTAAGCATGTCCCGCAATACATTATTATGAACATAGAAGGTATCAACTCCTCCAAATCCTAATTGTGGATCAATAATACCGTCTTCTAAAATCATGACGCTAATATAGTTGTCCTCAGTAATATCCTTGATATAATGCAACTCCACCCTAACAGTCAGGTTATTATTTACAACTGAACTGGTGAGATACATGTTCACATCCGTTCCTATCAACAGCTCATCATCAACAAGTGTTTCCCATAGAGTTAACCCATAGGTGACATCGACAGGAAATCCCTTCCTGTTGACCATACCATAAGGATACCCAATATTATCATTGATCATCGCCTCAATAGCTTCTCCTTCATTAATCTTGAAATCATGCTGACTGATTCCGGAATATTTTACCGCAAATACGCCCGAATGAATTGCAACTCCAATTGCCCTACCGGAGCTGTTTCCGATAATCTCCTCTGATTTTGCGTGAGCAGTCGGACAATTAACACATTTGACTCCCGTAAATTCTTCCAATAATACTATCCTGTCCTGGGGATCATCTGCACTCGTAGCAATATATGCCGTATCAAAAAGATTCTCGCCCGGGACGTTGAAATCCAACCCTAACGGGCCAATTTCCTTGCACCCGCTAATTGCGACAATCAATAAAATACTCAGTATGGTTAGTCTAGTCTTCATGGTGTGTTATAGCGCGAATTTACAAATTTATTGGATGAAGCAGGTTAGAATAATACTAATTCAGATCCATTTGAACCGCTTGTAATACTTCCAGGTCATTCTTGAATCGATTTACAAAAGCAACGATACGACAGTTATTTAGATTCCATTCTTTCGGCAGATCTCCAAAGAAGAACTCCTGAATAACTACCCGGCCCGGCACAAGCGTGTGTTTGATTTTAAACCCGTTATATGGAGTAAGCATGTCGCGTAAAACATTATTATGAACATAAAAGGTATCGATCCCTCCAAGTCCTGGTGTATCCAGCTTTCCTAACTGAGGATCAATTATGCTATCTTCCAGGATCATAACACTTATATAGTTATCCTCGGTGCTATTATTGATAAAATGTAACTCTACTCTGACCGTCAGATTATTTTTATCCAACGAACCAGAGATAGACATGTTTACATCTGGTGCGATCAATAATTCCTCATCAACATGTACCGCCCATTGCGTTAATTTATAAATGACTTCATCAGGGAATCCCTTTCTATTAATCATACCGGTAGGATATCCAACAATACCATTGGTCCCAAGACCCTTGATCATTGCCTCTATCGCCTCTCCTTCCTTAATCTTAAACTTTTGCTTACTGATCCCCGAATATCCTTTGGCAAAAAAGCCCGAATGTATCGCCACTCCTATAACTTTACCCGGATTCTCTTCAATGATTCTCGCTGACTCTTTATGAGCTTTTGGACAAATGACACATTGTACTCCGGTAAATTCCTCTAATAACACTATCCTATCCTGGGGATTATCTACGGTAGCAGCAATATAGGTTGTATCGAATAAATTCTCATTCACGGCAGTATAATCCAAACCTAGCGGACCTATCTCCCTACATCCACTCAGGATGATAACTAGCGACGCAACACATAAAATCAGTCTCGATTTCATAAATTCTTCTTACCTAAATTTACAAGTTAAAACGAGGAGTTCAAAATAAATTTGATGCCGCTAAAAGCCGGTTCAAACCGGCATACACCGCCTGTGCAAACTATTCCTTCCACTTGCTTCACATAACCCAATATTAATTTGGTGGCTTTATGTGTAAAGGAGGCACTAACGGTGGGATAATGTAATTTACCTGTCTTCTTAGGATCTATATTGTACATGTCTGATAAAGCAAACGAGTAGCTGGGGGCAATATTATATTCTAACAATGCAAACATCCAGCTGCCGAAATCCTGTTCGGAGTCCATATACTGAAACTCCATCCTCAAGGATTTCTTCCTGGAGAGCTTATAACTTATTTCTGTAAATGGCGTGATAGTATTTACCAATGCAACCGTGGGTTTAACTTCATAAACCTCCTGATTATATAATATATATTGTCCACCCACAATGACCATTAGATTCCGGTTGGGCTTCATTTTAAATTCGCCGTTTATCTCGGTAAAGAGTTTAGAAGACTCTTTGGATGCGGGATTAAGAAAATCACCGATGGTATTTTCATCTGAGAAGCTGGTAAACTGAACCACATTTGCCATATTCAACATAATCGTATAACCCTTTTTAGGTGTCCACACTACATCTGCCTGATATCCCATCTCACCAAGATCCTGTGCCACTGCGCTGTACCGTGCTACGAGACGATATGTATTTTGTTTCGAAAAAGCAGGAAGGAAATTTAACAGGCCTTGAAGTAAGGTTTCATAAGGTGAAATCTTCATGCTGAAATTCTCGACTCTTCGATATTGCAGGGTCACTCCCAGACCTTTTTGAGAATAAGTGAAATCACTATAAATAACCGAGCCGGGTTTATTAAGCAAAGAATCCCCGGAGATATTTCTTATCGCCTCGGTTGACTTGCCCGCATACTCCACCGTCCAGCTAATGCCTTTATAGTTCAATGTGTTGTAAAAAGAGTAAGCATACATATTATACTTTGGTACGAACCGGTCTTCCAGGGCAAACAAATTAATTTCATTAACAATATCGTCCATGATACCCTGATCCAGAGTGCGGTTTACAAAAGCGACTCCGGGAAGAAGTCTGATCTCTTTAGTAAGATCGTACGCACCTTCGAGGTTAACTACCTTGAGAATGGGTGAAAAAGTTGTGAATAGATCCTTCTGCCTACCCGTCATGACTTTAATCCCCCAGTTATCATTGATCTCGTATTCAAGTCCAATACCGATCAAAGCATTATCTATCCCCAATCCTCTTTCCTCATAAGCCCTGAAAATTATTCCACTTCCAACCTGGCCATAGATATAGCCTCCTGAAATCGTTAGTTTATCAACTTTTTTTCTGACATACCATGCACCGATACCCTCATCGGAGTAGGACTGTGTAGGGTTATGAAGGGCAGAACTATTAAATAGGTCAAAACGCATCCCGGCATTAAAATCCTCCATTCTATAGTTGATATTTAACCAGGAATCGGCACCGGAGAAAAGATTATCGTAATGAGGCGTACCAGCTGCACCGCGCAAGGAATCACGTTGGTAAAAGTTTCCGTTTAAGCTCAAATCACCAGAAAACACACCTTGTCCAAAACCAGTCTGGATAAATATCGTAAAAACAAGGAGTAATGCAATTCGCTTCATCATTTATTACCTATTTTAGCGGACTCGCAAAAATATTGAAAAATATATAAATCGAACTTTTGGAACAGATTTTGTTTGAGTCTGGACTAACAAAACCTTAAAAACATGAAACAATTATTTATCGTTCTGATTATCACAAGTTTTGTGAGCTTAGCCCATGCTCAAGACAAAAAGCTCCCTAATGTCACCATAAAAAAACTCAACGGTGATAAAGTTAATATTGCCGATTACGGAAAAAATGGTAAGATCACTGTTATTAATTTTTGGGCAACCTGGTGTGTTCCGTGCAAGAAGGAATTAAACAATATTGCGGACTTGTACCCCGATTGGCAAAAAGACTATAATGTAGAAATAGTGGCAATCTCCACAGACGATTCCCGCAATACTGCAAAAGTAAAATCATACGTTAACGGACAATCCTGGGATTATGAAATTCTCTTGGATGCTAATCAGGATCTTAAAAGAGCCCTGAACTTTCAAACTATTCCTTTCACTGTTGTTGTGGACCAAAACGGCAACATCGTGAGTACACACAACGGCTATGTTGAAGGGGATGAATATATATTGGAAGATGAATTAAGAAAGCTGGCTAAATAAGCCTGCTTTTTTTTATTGTGATTTCGTAAAGGTTTTTGTCTGAACAACCTTATTCTTATTATCCAAAAACTTTAGAAAGTAGCGCCCGGCAGGCAGGTCAACAAGATCAAATCGATTTGCGTTTATGCTTATCTTATAATCAAGAGATCTCACTTTCGATCCAATTATATTATAAACCTCGATCTTCCGAACATTCAAATTAGGTTCGCAATAGATATTGACGTGATCCGTTATTGGATTAGGATAAACCAAGACATTTACCGCTTTCGGTTTTTCATCGATACCTGTTAATACACCAACACCCGTCAGGTTAATTGTTTCAGCATTAGCTTCATCCCACTGCGCATAAATTTTGATGACCACATTTCCAACACCTGAGTTACCTGTAGGATAAAAGTAGATAAAGAGAGGTGCTTCCTCATTTGCCAACAGCGAGAAACTGGCGCTGTCTACAAAATCAGGATAACATAGGTTAGTATCGCAAATTGCCGATGTCCATCCCGTGGGAAGGGTTTTAGAAGTTCGTTTCCACCACATTATCAGGTCCGCACCCGTTTGGTTATACAACCGAAAAGTGCCTTTGAGATAATCGACAGTCGCATGGGCAGTAACCGTATCTACCTGAACAGGACCAATTGTAAAGTCAGCCGATCCTCCACCGTCCTGCGATCGCGCAGAAACGCAAACAAAAAATACCGCTATAAAAAGGTAAAGTTTTTTCATGATTATTTATTAATGAACAACTACCATTTTCTTTCTATCCAAAATAGCACCCTCATTTATTATTCTTGTGAAATATACACCTTGACCAAAATCCGAGGTGTTGAAGTTAACGTAATTTTCTCCGCTAACATCCTGTGTATATACTGTTCTTCCGAGCAAATCAACTATTTCAAACTGCAAATCGGAACCGGTATTATAAAGCTTAACACTTGTAATGCCTGAAGCAGGATTGGGATAGTTTTGGCTCATATAGGGTATATTACTTACTTGTACGTCATTTATGCCTGAAGGTGTTGGTAGAGGATCGATGCTTGAACCCGAATTGATAATATCTCTAGTACCATTTTCCTGTACAAACGCAATTACATATATCTGACTGGTATCCCAAACAGCGAAATCCAATGGATAAGTGTATGTATAAGTCGTTACGTTACCTTGAGTAACGGGGTCAAAAGTTTCTCCACCCGCATGCGGTAAAAATGTCCTGAATACGTTTGGAAAATATTTTTCACCATTTGATCCGGGAGGAGACGAATAGTTAATTTCTTTTTCAACAACAGCCGTTCTAATTCTCCAGGAGGTAGAAGGAGGAGGAATGCCTACGGTGGTAACCGTAATGGTTACGTCTCGATCAGTACCAACTGTTACTTCCTTCACAATAACACTGATAACACTTGCGTTGGCAAGAATATTCTCCACCATTGTTTGCGTAACATACGCAGGCATACCGCTCCAGTATGTCCCTTCCATTTGTATTATTGGAACACCACCCACGCTATAATAACTGGTTCTTGCATTATTATGCGATGAATTATACGCATACATTGGATCCGGGTTAGCAGGTGAACAGGGCCAACTTGTATGATAAGCAATGTGGTGAACATTACCCACGTTATTAGCTAAGATCCCATTTTGAAAGATGGGATTATGTGAAGCACAAGGGCCACAACAGGCATTAGTGAAATGTTCGAAAAGAACAAATTTTTGTGCTAACTGCGCATAAGAATTGAAAGTAAAAGCGATTAACGCTAAACTAATTGTGAAAAGTTTTAGATTTTTCATTTTCCCGGTTTTATTCGGTACATTTTATACCAATGTAAAGGTACTTTTTATATACGAAATAAGCAAAATTACAATTGTTAAAAGATGTTATTAATTATAAACATAAATTTCAACCAAAAATTGAATAATTAAGTTCAAATGTGAACTGAATCAAATCACCTTTTCCTCCTCTTTTGCCGCCCTCCTCCACCTTTGCTCCATTTCCTCTCGCCTCTTTTACTGTTCCTCTTTCCATAGCCAACGTGTTTTGATCCACCAGCTTTTGGCGGATTGTAAAAATTAGGTTTATCCTGAGAAGGTTCTACCAACAAGGGTACACCTTCAAAAATCTGATCTTTCAAAGCTTTAATGAGTTTGTCTGTTACCGTCTCCTCGATTTCAAAGAAGGAGAACTTTTTCATTATCTCAATTTTCCCAATCTCTGCATCACTGGAATTTAACCCTTCATTGATCAAACCCATCAGACGTGAAGCGTTGAGTTTCTTTTTGCTGCCCACATTTATGCACAA
>JACZTA010000138.1 GCA_022573915.1 Bacteroidota bacterium
TGATCATGGTGATCATCATGGGCCAGGACACTGCTATTGCGAGGTTCTTTTATAGGACCGATGATGAACAGGAGCGCAAGCAAATTATCAGTCAGGCGCTCTTTCTGGAGCTCATCTTTGCAGGGACGGTGCTGGTGGTCACATATTTCAGCAGGCACCTTATCCTCGAACGATACCTTACTGCCACTCAATACGAACGGCCTATTTTGATCTTGATGGCCACCTTACCATTTATTATGATCGTGAGATTCACACAGAATCTCTTGAAATGGGTGTTTGCCCGGACACAGTTTCTTTTTATTACGATTGGATCGACTGTCCTGCTGCTGCTCATGACCCTTCTTTATGTAGTAAAATTTAAAATGGGTGTCGAAGGCGTGTTTTATGCTCAGTTCACTGCTATGGCAGTGTTTGCCGTGATAGGGTTGATCTTTTGCAGAAAGTATTTGGTCATTCCGAGAGGAGCTAAATATATGATCCCTCTTGTAGCATTTGGATGGCCATTCATGATCAATGGCTCACTCGAAGCATTTACTCCTTCCATTGACAGGTATTTCATAACCAACTATATTACCCTGGAGGCTTTGGGTATTTATGCTGTTGCCTACAGACTCTCGTTTTTACTGAAACTTCCTGTCAATGGTTTTAATACGGCCTGGGGCCCATTCGCTTTTGCAATTTACAAGGAGAAAAATGCAGCAGAGACTTATAACAAGGTATTCCTGTATTATACGATCGTAGTAGTGATGGCTGCCTTTTTGATGATCCTGTTTGCCGAACCACTGACCTTGTTGTTTGCTTCAGCCAAATACGCAGGTTCTGTGTACCTGTTGGTTCCTTTAGTATTTGCGGTTGTGTTTGAGTCCTTTGCCAGAATTACGGGCATTGGCGTACACCTTTCTTATAAAACATACTTTAACACATTTGCGCACATCCTGGGATTGGTGACGACCATTGTCATGGTTTATTTTCTCATCGAGCCGTACGGACTCTTGGGTGTAGCGTATAGTATGTTTGCGGGTAAGGTTGTGAATACGTTTACTAAATCTCTATTTGCTCAAATTCTGTATCCGATTCGTTTCAATTTTTTTATTCCCTTTGCAATATTCGTTATTGGATTTGGATTATCCTTGATCTATCAGGATATCACGGGATACCAATGGTATTATAAAGCTGCAGTTGGAATGCTTGTGGTACTATTATCCGGAGCTATGATTTGGAGGTATGCAATGCCGGAAGAGGATAGACAGAAATTGAAGAATCAAATCAGAAAAATCAGGGAGCGAAAATCAGACTCAATGCCTGATCAGGACTAATTAACTTTTTGATGCTTAGACAAAACAAAGATAGAGCAAGAACTGCCTAGAATATTACTTAACACCTTTCTGGTCTTTAACCCTAACCTCTTACCTAACAGCTGGTACCCGGTATAAAACAGCTGACTGTTTTTACAATGGTCCAACTTCCAGTCTGTATTTTCGAAGAAACCCTTCCAACCCGTTTTGCTAAAGAGAAACAACTCGGAGAACACATTGCCATGCTCGCCTAATCGCTTAGGATACATTGCCCTAAACAATCTGATCGGTACGCTGCGGTTTTTAAGCTTATGCGCCAACACCTGACTTGATCTCTCATCTACTTCGGCAGGCTTATTATTATTGGACTGAAATAATTTTCCAAGTTTCTTAAACATATTAGGATAATATGACAGAGCTGTCCAAAATCGCCAGGAGCCTGAGGGCAAAATGTGAACTGCAATCCCACCTGGTTTCAGGACTCTCTTGATCTCCGCCTGGAAGACCTTCATATGCGGGATATGTTGCAAGACGTTTGAGCTGAATACCACATCGAAATGCTGATCGGGGTAGGGGATTGTCTTCCCATCGTAAAATTGTACCCTGAAGACAGCTGTTTTTGCATAACCACTTTCCTGCACATCAATTGCTTCGATATCAAAGCCTTTATCTGAAAATACTATTGCCTGCCACCCGGCTCCCGCACCTATCTCCAATATTTTACTTCCTTGCTGAATGAAAGGAAGCGCTCTATTAAGTTCGATTTCGCGCAGTTTGCGCTTGTGCTCCAGGTTCATAAACGGGAGCAAAGATAGTTAAGATGGACGATTTTTGGCGGAGTGAGCTTTGTTTGCAATACCTAATCCGTTACTTCCAGTGTAACTTCATAGCGTTTGAATTTTACTTTTTTACGGGTGTCGGGATAGGGTTCTAATGCAATAAGGGTTATCTGCTTGCCGAACAACGTAGTATCTTTATTGAAAAGACGGCCGTACACTGGGCCACCTGTGTTAAGTGTGAAATCAATAGCTTGCCCTTCTTTAATAATCTTAAGATCCACCTCGGCATTCCCTGGCCACCAACACATCATATCAACCGGACATCTCCCATCTCTGACAGCTTGAAGCGTGATTTCGATATCTCCTTTTTTATAAACAGTTTTAGAATTGATGCCTTTTTTACTCCAACCTATTAATACTATAGAAAAACAGCATACGATAATAAGAAAGCGTTTCATGAGGGTTGTTTGGATATTATAACATTGAATTTACGATATATTGTTTTTGATGATTGATGGTTATTCTGCAAGCCTTTTTTTCACTACTATATTCACTTCATACGCTTCATTTACCTTGGGTTGCAGCAGCCATATACCGATAGGCCAAAGCCAAAGCAAAATTAAATCTCCTGCATACTCTGAAAAATCAACTTTCTTTTGTTTTGTTGCGGAATTTATCACTCGCGCGAGGAAATAATAATTGTAGAATTGACAAAAAAGACTGAAGAGTCCAAGTGGAACCAACAAAATCAGGTATCCAAAATATCGTAAGAACCAAGTTTGTAATATTTCTTTATCCCTGCCTTCTATTCCATTGATTATACTCTCCACGTTGCCAAGCAATTCATAGATGACATAAAGCATGACCAGGCTGAATATCAACGGGAAAATTATGGAAAACTTCCAAAAACGGGCATTTAGTTTTAAATTTTCAGGAAGTATTTTTAGATAGAGTATTCCAACCGACCAATACCAAGCCGCCAATGCTATGGCAGCAAGGACCCATCCAAAGAATGCTAATCGCATGGTCTCAAAAAATTTAATGAATACCTCCGGATCCTCGAAGTTCTCCAGAATAGAAAATTGATACGTTACTATCAATATTAGCGAAAAGATAATGATACCAAAGGTTACAGCGAATACCTGCCAGTGTTTTGTCTTTAAAAAGATATTCATGCTTTCCGTTCTAAAGTCAAAAGAATTGGCTAATTAACTAGCAAATTATCTTCCGTATTCTTCTTAAGCAATTCTATAAGCTCTATTCCTTTGAAATATAATTCACTCCAGCCGGATTCTTCATCATTTGAGGTAGGAATAATCATCTCGCGAGTATAGTCACCTTCATTCGTAAGTAAAAAATAACGGACGTTACCTTCCGTGGCGTAGGGGAAGGCAGCTGTCTGATCCATCTTATCAAGGTATTTTGATGCAAACTTGGTAAACTCTGTGGGGGCAGTTTTTCCTCCGGGAAGATATCTGCCGCCAAAATAATTGACTCCGTCACTTCTGTACACGACCGTTTGTCCTATTAACGTAGTAAAAAGTGTCATTACGACATTGTTTTGTGTCGATTCCATTATGACACCGTACACTGTTTGGCCTTTCGGTGGCAAGGTTATATCCAGCATATCCGGCGTGTATGTGAGAAACTGTTGTCGCAACCTAACGTAGTTGGCCGGCAGTACAGGCAGCTGTTCCGTGACAACCGGTTCAATGGTTTCAGCGTCTTGGTTCTGAGTGAGCTGATAGTACACTACAACTCCACCTGCTAATATGAGCACAGCAAAAGCTATGTATATAAACTTCATGCCTGCAAATGTATTCTAATAAGCTCAATCCTCAAACCATGTAAACTAACATGACTTTAATCCGTGCTTAACCCTCAATTCCCTATTTTTGCAAACAATCAAACAATGATATAACCCAACTACCGTGTGCGGAATAACCGGATTTTATGATTTTAATGGTGGTTCTTCAAAAGAAATTTTGAAGAAAATGGCGGATGAATTGCAACATCGCGGTCCGGATGATGAGGGGTTTGAACTGTTTGAAATGGATGGCAGGCAAATTGGCCTGGGACATAGAAGGCTTACAATCATTGACCTCACCCAAGGCGGGCATCAGCCTAAATCCTTTGAAGGAAACACAGTAACCTATAATGGCGAGATCTACAACTACGTTGAAATTAAAAAGGAATTGGAGGGTCTTGGTTATACATTTGAAACGACCTCAGATACAGAAGTCTTATTAAAAGCATATCATAAATGGGGAATGGATTGCCTTGCCAGATTTCGGGGCATGTGGTCCTTCGCACTCTGGGATCAAAAAAAGGAACAACTGATTTTATGTCGTGACAGGGTAGGCGTAAAGCCTCTATTTTGGTATCACAAGAATGGGGTGGTATTGTTTTCATCCGAATTGAAAGCTTTTCACAAGCATCCCAGGTTTGAGGCGAAACTTGATCATAATGCGCTGACCCTTTTTTTACAATACGGGCATGTAACTGCACCCTATAGCATCTTCCAGGATGGATACAAGCTCGAGCCCGGCCATTATCTGACAATTGATAAGAATCAAAATATTACAAAGGAGTGCTATTGGTCTGCCGATAAATATTTTGAGGAAGGTCAGCAGGAAAAAGATAAATGGCTAAGTAAGTCAGTAGAGGAGGTTGAATCGGAATTGGAGAGTATTCTAACCGAGAGTTTCAATTTAAGAATGGTCGCAGACGTACCCGTAGGTGTATTCCTAAGTGGAGGCATCGACTCCTCTCTGGTAACCGCTCTCCTTCAAAAGGAATCAAGCAAACCTCTTAAGACATTTACGATAGGGTTTGAAGAAAAGGCATTTAACGAAGCTGGATATGCAAAAAAGGTGGCCGAACATTTAGGAACCGACCACACAGAACTTTATTGTACTCCGAGGCAAGCTTTTGAAATTATTCCTGACCTGCCACGGCTCTATGATGAACCCTTTGGAGGGCCATCGGCGATTCCTACATATTTGGTGAGTAAACTAGCCAGGCAGGATGTGAAGGTCGCCTTGTCGGCGGATGGCGGTGACGAGCAGTTCTATGGGTACAGTCATTACTGGATAAAACTGGCCAGGTTAAACAGGTTAGCCAGGTTTCCCTATAATTTGCTTAATGTTGCTCTTAAGCTACTCGATCCGATCCTTAAAACCAATGGCTCCGGCGGTATCTTCCCAATAAGTGTTACTTCCAAATACGCTCGAATGAGATCCTGGATGGTGGAAGGTTCATTTATTGATAAGTATGATCAGGTTGCCAATACTTTTCTTCCCCAGGATCTCAAGAGCTTGGGCATGGAATCAGATGTGAATCAAACCTATCGCTTTGACAAGAGCTTTGCCAAGTTCGGTAAGAGCGAACAAATGATGCTTCATGACATCAATACGTTTCTGACAGATCAGGTCATGGCAAAGGTCGACAGGGCAACGATGGGTGTTTCTCTGGAAGGACGTGAACCTTTACTGGATAATAAGATCCTTGAGTATTCTTCAAAGCTACCGATCAAGTTTAAGTATCATAATGGAACCGCAAAGTATATTCTTAAAAAGATCCTTTATAAATATGTACCGCGAGAGATGTTGGAGCGGCCCAAGCAAGGATTCGGTGTTCCTATCCATGAATGGTTTAAAAATGACATGAAGGAACTTTATATTGATCAACTCAACGAAAAGAAGATCGCTGCAGAAGGAATATTTCAACCAAAGGCTGTCAATCATCTATTGCAGTCTCACTTGAAGAATAAAACGATCTATCAACATTCCCGAAAGTTGTGGTATTTGTTTATATTTTCAATTTGGAGGGATCGATACTTATAGCAAGGATGTTAGATGAAATTTTTAAATACTGAAAAATGCTAAGAAAAATAAAAAAGAAATATTCTAAGAATTCGCGCAAAAAGAGAGGAGAATTATTTGTTCGAACTCTCTCACTTCAAAAAACAGATTGCTTGCTGGATTTAGGGGGTGGAAATGGATCGTATATTTATGAAATCCTTGCTAATGAGGAAATTGGTAATGTCACAATTTCGGATATATCAGAATCGGATCTGTCATACGCCGAACAAAAATTTGGTTATAAAACTTCATTATTAGACGAAGGAAAAAAACTCCCTTTTTCTGACAATGAATTTGACATAATTTTTTGCAATTCAGTTATTGAACATGTAACATTACCAAAAAAGGATATATGGTCATTTAAAAGCACAAAAGCATTCAAAGAATTGAGTTTAAAAAGACAAGGTGAGTTCGCAAATGAAATAAGGCGAATCGGGAAATCTTACTTTGTACAAACACCATATAAGTACTTTATAATTGAAAGTCACTCGTGGCTACCTGGAATAATCGCAATTCTACCTCGAAATATCCAAATTAGCCTGATTCGTTTCTTTAATAAATTTTGGATGAAAAAAACTTCTCCAGACTGGAATTTACTGACTTTTAAGGACATGCAACAACTATTTCCAGAAGCCCAGATTTACAGAGAAAAAAGTTTAGGTTTAACGAAATCCTTAGTAGCCATTAAAGCGAAAGCATCATCTAACATTAGATAAAATGAATGCATGTGCTACGCAATTTGAAGAAGTTTGTGCCGGATGAGAGATTTAAGGATATTTGGCAGGTGAGTATGCACTCATTTTATTAAGGTCGGCATGGGCATGAAAAGCATGAGGCATGCAATCCTAATCCCCCGCCTACGTCAAGACTACGTCGGGCAGGCAAGACAACATGCTCTCTACCCCTGCATATCTTTTACTACTTTTGTAGCTCCTAAGCAACCTAATTATCTTAATCCCGGTCTAAGTCTGAATGGATGAGAAAGAAAAGTATCATGCGTTTCATCCTGTTTGTATACGACCTTATTGGTGTAAATCGATTATTTAGGTATAGAAATAGGAAAAAAGCGCTTATCCTCTGGTATCATGGGATATGTGAAGAGGGAGAGGATCAGGTAAGAGTCAATTTTTCAAGGCATATATCCAAATCATTATTTAGAAAGCAGCTCAGTTATCTTACAAAAAAAGGATATCATTTTATTAGTTTATCGGAGCTTGTTAATAGAATTAACAATAAGGAGTCGCTTGAAAAGTGTATAGTCATTACGTTTGATGATGGATTTAAAAATGTCGTCAGCAACGCGTACCCGATCATGAAGGAGTTTGGAGCAAAAGGATGCTTCTACCTCGTGTCGGACTTTATAGGCACGAAAAATTTGCTGTGGACGGATAAGGTGGAGACGGTAATTGAAAACTACGAGGGAGATGAATTTGTTTTTAGGATTAATGAAGCCGAAATAACCTATCCATTAAACTCGAAGGTATTGAAAGAATTGGCAATGGATGATATAAAACTAAAACTCAGAAGCATTCCTGATAAGGAAAGGCAAGAGCAAATGGAGCAGTTTGACAGCTATGAAATCGATAAGATCCAGCCTGCCTACCGGTTTGCAAGCTGGGATGAAATCGTCGGACTGAACAGCGATATCTTTGAAATAGGTTCGCATACACGGATGCATCCAAATATCACACAACTTATTGAAGACCAGGAGTTTAAATACGAATTGCAAGAATCTAAGTTAAGTATAGAGCAGAGATTGAATAATCAGGTTCATCACTTTTGTTATCCCGCAGGTGCTTTTGATGACAAGAGCACTGATCAGGTGAAGAAGTTTGGATACATATCTGCAACGACCATTATTCCGGGTTTTACTGATCACAAGTCCAACCCATACCGGCTCAAAAGAATTGGGACTACTACAAGTTGGTTATATTTCAAAGCAAAGGTGAGTGGCAGTTATTATTTTTTAAAGAACTTTGCAAGCTAAATGGTAAAAAAGGCGGTTAAAAATTTCATGGGGATGGAACTCGAGTTTCAGCCTAAAGAATTTCCAACTCCGATATTCATCACAGGATGTATGCGCAGCGGTACGACTTTGCTGGTGGATGCAGTAACCGAACATCCTCAACTTCTCCGGATTGGATACGAGCTGAATAACGAATGGACCTTGATAGGCGGAGCACCATGTGGAGTGGATGCCTACGGTCCCTGCGAATATCGGGATGAATCACACATGAAGCCTGAGTATGCAAGCAACATGACCTATACCATGGCCAGGTACATGAAGGAAGCGCGTTCCTGGAATAGAACTTTGTTACGAATGAAATTTCGAATGAAAAATGGATCCGGAGGTGTTTACTACGACTGGAAAAATCTTATTCCGGTAAATAAGTCTGTCCATTTAATCAACAAGATTAAATACCTGAATGCCATGTACCCGGGTTGCAAGTTTATTCACATTATCCGTGATATATATTCGCAAAGCTATAGTCAGAAAGTGCATTTTGATAAGATGCACAGCGATTTCAAAGGCAGGGTGGCAATTCTGCCCGAAGGAGGGGGAGACTATTGGACACGAATTGATGAGAGTGCAGTGAATGGTGAAGACAAATCGAGGAGATTCCCTGATAATTTTGAACTATTACCGGAAGCTTGGCTGCGCATGAATCACCTGGCATGCAGTGAACTTAACGAAGTCGCATCAGGGCGAAACTATATTGTTTCGTTTGAAAAGCTTGCTACGGATGGTCCAACGGTTCTTCAGGATATTTTCAATTTTCTGAATCTGGATCCTAAGCATGAATCAAAAGCAAAGAAGATAGCTTATCGTCAGCGTAAGCAATATCATACCAATACCGGGAAGGATCCTCTTACAATCTGGAAGGAAATGATGACACCAGAAGAAACTGCTTTGGTTGATTCAGCCATCGGAATGCACCGGGACAAATACGATTTCATCACGTCAAGTTTAAGATAAACTTAGTTTTGAGCAAGTCAGTTAAAGGGTAGTGATAAAGGGCATCAAGTACAATCATCTTTTATACGCGATCATTTTCATGTGCTGGATTCAATATCTGTTGAAGAGAGCATTCGTGAACGTAGAAGCCATTGCCGGAGTATTGGTTCAGATAGATGATCTGTTGGTGGTGATCCTGGCTATATTGATAGTTGTTTCTCTACTTGATAAAAAGAGCAGGAGTTTTTCAATACGGAGAACCTATCTGGATCCAATACTCATTACTTTGATGCTGATGTTCATAATCAGTACCGTTTTAAATGGGTCCTCATTATTTGCAGCAGTCTTGAACTTTAAGAATTTTTACCTCTATTATGTCCTGTACTATTTTATCATCTATGCAAATTTTGATGTAAACAAGAACAATAGGGTTACAAAATTTATCATCTGGTTTTTCATGTTTGAATTTGTTGTGCAGTGTATCCAAATGGCTACGGTGGTTGCAGGTGGCCAGATCAGCCCGGATGCTATTAGAGGAACTTTTGGCGGCGCAGGTGCCGTGAGCTATATGTACTTCATGCCTTTGTTTTTCCTGATAAGCAGTTTTATCCTGACCCGCAATTACCGGTTGCTTCCTTTTATAGTCATTTTTGTTTTTGGCTTCATTATCTCATTTGGAATGTTTGCGGTGATCACGTTGCCGTTTCTCTTGATTATATATTTTATTCGAAAACTTCTTTTTTCGGTAAGAGGAGTTATTTCGTTTGCGGCATCCATTATTGTACTGGTGGGGTTCTATTATATAGCAAATATCCTCAATCCCTACATTTCAATGCGCATGGCGTTTGAAATGTACTCACCGGAGAAACTGCGTGGATATATTCTGGAGCATAATGTCCAGACAGGTGAAAATAAATGGATATGGTTCCCTCTGACCTATCAGGTTTCAAAGAGATTTGCTTATCATCCTTTTGTTGGTATGGGGCCCGGCATGTACGGTAGCCACGCTTCATTCCAGTTCATGTCGGAACCAACCGATTACATATATAATTTTTTCGGACAGGACGAACTTGGCAATGACCCGGCGGTAGGCTCCGAATATGTTGTTGTTTGGGGAGAGCTTGGATATCTTGGCCTGGGGATATTCTTCATAATATTTGTTGCGATCGGATATCATAATTTCAGGATATTCAAGAGATCACGAGAACCTGATGTCAAAGCACTTGCGGTTACAGCTTCCGCGGCTGCGCTTTTCATGATCGGATTGATGTACCTCCACCAATCTGCGGAAGCGCCTCATATTATGTGCATGTTCTTGCTCTTCACAGCGTTGTCTGAAAGAGAGTGGAGAAAAGAAAAACGAAATAGGTTGACTCAATTATCTGAGGCATGAAGAAAAAGATCCTGATCATGGTCCCTACATTAGCTCGAGGGGGTGCTGAAAAAGTAGCTGCTAGTTTGAGTCTTAGTTTGGATAAATATTTT
>JACZTA010000326.1 GCA_022573915.1 Bacteroidota bacterium
ACACGATGCCATGGAAGCCCCATCAATCTTTGTTTCCCTGATCGTGGTCCCCCTACTGCATAATTTCTTTTAATCGGCATTAGTCGAAACGGGATTAGTCCGTTCAGTTTCGTACCCTGTCGTTTTACCCGGAGCCTCATAACTCGGGGTTGTTCCCTTTTTTACTGAATAAAGAAAAAAACATGATTGACATATCGTTTAAGAATCCGCTCCTGATCGTAGTATTCGCGCTAATAGTAGCCATATTCAGTCTCGTGGCTATTTCCAAGCTGCCCATTGATATACTGCCAAAATTCAAAACCTCTGCGGTGCAAGTGTTAACGCTGTATCCGGGAATGCCGGCAGAAGTGATGGAGAAAGATATCACCAGTCGGATTGAACGTTGGACCGGCCAAGCTGAAGGGATTTCCCGACAGGAATCAAAAACCATGATCGGTGTGAGTGTGGTGCGTAACTTTTTTAGAGAAGAAATTGATCCCAATACCGCTATGTCTCATGTAACCTCCTTTGCCATGTCGGATCTTTACTATCTGCCACCGGGTACTTTACCTCCCATGATAATGCCTTATGATCCCACAGCTTCCATCCCATTAGCCTTGCTGACGGTCAGTAGTGAAGTAAAAAATGAAAAGGAACTTTATGACATCGCCTATTTCAATCTGCGAAATTTGCTCGGCGGCATCCAGGGTATTGTGGCTCCTGCAGTATATGGAGGTAAACTTACCAGGATCTATGTGTATGTCGACCCTGATAAGCTTGAGGCAAGAAATCTTTCAGCAACCGATGTAATGGAAGCCATCCAGGCTGATAACGTAATGATCCCGACTGGAGATGCCAACATTGGTAACATGAACTATAGTGTGAATGCAAAGGGCATGCTCACCAATGTGGAGGATTTTGATGATATAATTATAAAGTGGCAGGATGGCGCTCCCATTTATGTGCGCGATATAGGACATACTGAAAACGCCGGTGCCATACAGACAAACATTGTCCGCGTTAATGGAAAGAGGCAGGTCTACATTCCTATTTACAAAAGGCCGGGAGCAAATACTATAGCCGCTGTGGAAGGTGTTAAAAGCTCGTTGGATCAGCTTAAATCAAGATTGGACCCCAGTATCGAACTGAATGTGATCTTTGATCAGTCATCATATGTGCGAAAATCCATAAATGGATTGAAACGAGCTGGTATCGAAGGGCTGATCCTGGTTACGTTAATGCTCTTCGTTTTTCTTGGTAATGTACGGTCTGCACTCATCGTTGTCCTAAGCCTGCCCCTGGCCATCATGTTCACGTTTATAGCCATGTATTTTACCGGCGAAACAATCAACAGTATGACTCTTGGCGGCATAGCCCTGGCCATCGGACTTTTAGTTGATAATGCGATAGTGGTTCTTGAGAACACAGACCGGCATTTGAAGATGGGTAAGACGGCAAATCAAGCAGCTATGGATGCGGTGAAAGAAGTAGCCATGCCTGTATTCGCCTCTACCCTGGTCATTATAATTGTCTTCCTTCCGATAATATTCCTGACAGGTATAACTAAATATCTGTTCTCTTCCCTCGCCATCAGCGTGACGTTTGCCATGGTCGGGTCTTATATTTTTTCAATGACCTTGGTTCCGATCGCGGCAGCGAGATTTTTTAAAGATAGACTGCCGGATTCAGATGTCGACAAGCCAAAGAGTTTTTTCGGTTCAATGTCCGGTATATTGGACCGGCCAAGAGAATTATACCTCCGTACACTTAAAAAAGTCCTCCGAAATAAAGGTAAAGTGCTGGCCTTTATTTTTGCGCTCTTGATTTTATCCGGATTTGTAGGCAGAAACCTGGGATATGAGTTGTTTCCTAAAATGGATGTCGGACAACTTGAAATTTATGCCAGGCTGGAGCCGGGTACGAGATTGGAAAATACCGAGGAAGTAATTGCAGAGATTGAGGATGTGATAATAGACGTCATTGGAGACGAGCTGAATATTATCGTTTCTAATATCGGCGTTTTCTATGATTGGCCCGCCGCTTATACACCAAACTCCGGTACACAAGATGCATTTATAAAAGTGCAATTGAAAAAAGGCTATAAGACCAGCACTTTTGATTATGTAAAAATCTTACGCCCCAGATTAGTAAAAGAGTTTCCGGGGGTCGAGCTCAGCTTCAACACCGGAGGCATTGTGACTGCAGCATTGAATTACGGATTACCTTCTCCTATTGACATTCAAGTAATTGGGAACGACTTGCAAGTGGCAAATAAAATTGCACGGGAGATAAGGGATTCCGTTAGACTTGTTCGAGGAACAAGGGATGTCAGAATTCTGCAGAGACTTAACCAACCTTCCCTTGACATAAATATTGATCGGATAAAAGCATCGGAGATGGGTGTCAATGCGTCCAGCGCGGTGAAGAATATAGTGGCTTCGCTCAATTCTACAACCAATTTTCTTAAATCATTTTGGATCAATGAAGTCAACGGTAATCACTACTTCGTGGGTGTAACCTATCCTGAATATGAGATTGATAACCAAACTGCTTTGGAAAATGTGATCATAACAGGTCAGGAAACCACTGTCCCGGTAAGACTGAAAAACATTGCGACTATAACCAGG